>JBGSLP010000141.1:0-5889 GCA_041740655.1 Alphaproteobacteria bacterium | reverse complement strand
TCCGTACGCGGCGTGGCGATGAACCCGTTCGACCATCCGCACGGCGGCGGCGAGGGCCGCACATCGGGCGGCCGTCACCCGGTCACGCCATGGGGCAAGGGCACCAAGGGCACCAAAACGCGCTCGAACGCCGCGACCGACAAATACATTCTGCGCAACCGCACGAAGAAGAAATAGCCATGACACGATCCGTATGGAAAGGCCCGTTCGTTGACGGCCACGTTTTAAAGAAGGCGGAAGCCGCGCGTGCGAAGAACTCGACCCAGGCCATCAAGACCTGGAGCCGCCGCTCGACCGTACTGCCGCAATTCGTTGGCCTGACCTTCGGCGTCTATAATGGCCAGAAGCACATTCCGGTGTTCATCACCGAGGACATGATCGGTCACAAGTTCGGCGAGTTTTCGCCGACCCGCACCTATTATGGCCACGGCGCCGATAAGAAAGCGAAGAGGAAGTAACGATGGGCAAAGCCAAGCAGGAACGGCGTTTGCCGGAGACCGAAGCGCAGGCCATCTGCCGCTCGCTCCGCATCAGCCCGCAGAAGCTCAATCTGGTTGCGACGATGATCCGCGGCAAGAAGGTCGACAAGGCGCTGGCCGAGTTGACATTCTCGCGCAAGCGCATCGCGCAGGACGTGAAAAAGACGCTGCAGTCGGCCATCGCCAACGCTGAGAACAATCACAATCTCGACGTGGACAGCCTCATCGTATCGGAAGCCTATGTCGGCAAAAATCTGGTGATGAAGCGCTTCCGTCCCCGCGCACGCGGCCGCACGGGCAAAATTTTGAAACCCTTTTCGCAACTGACCGTGGTTGTGCGCGAAGTTGAGGAGACCGCCTGATGGGTCAGAAAGTCAATCCGATCGGCCTTCGCCTCGGCATTAATCGCACCTGGGATTCCCGCTGGTTCGCTGACGGCCAGGATTACGCAAGGCTTCTGCACGAAGACTTGAAGATGCGCGAGTTCATCATGAAAAACCGCCGTCAGGCTGGTATTTCGAAGATTGTTATCGAGCGGCCGCACAAGAAGTGCCGCGTCACGGTTTACAGCGCGCGCCCCGGTATTCTCATCGGTAAAAAGGGCTCCGACATCGACAAGTTGCGCGGCGATCTCGCGAAGCTGACATCGTCGGATGTGCATTTGAACATTCTCGAGGTGCGCAAGCCGGAAGTTGACGCCAATCTCGTCGCCGAGGGTATCGCGCAGCAGCTTGAGCGTCGTATCGCTTTCCGTCGCGCCATGAAGCGCTCCGTTCAGTCGGCGCAGCGTCTGGGCGCTCTCGGCATCCGCATCAACTGTTCAGGCCGTTTGGGCGGCGCGGAAATCGCGCGCATGGAGTGGTATCGCGAGGGTCGCGTGCCGTTGCACACCCTGCGCGCCAACATCGACTATGGCACCGCCATGGCCAAGACCGCATATGGCATCATCGGCCTGAAGGTCTGGATCTTCAAGGGCGAGATCCTTGAGCACGATCCTATGGCGCAGGAGCGTCTGGCGCTTGAGTCGCAAGAGGGCGGCGGTGGAGGCGGCGGCGGTCGCGGACGTCGCGATGATGATCGTGGCGGACGGGGCGACAGGCGTGACCGCGATCGTGACTGATCGCGCCGCGTGAAGTGCATTCGTTGATTTGGAAATGTTAGAACAAGACCATGCTGCAACCGAAAAAGACTAAATATCGCAAGGCCTTCAAGGGCCGCATGACTGGCAATGCCAAAGGCGGGACCGATCTCAATTTCGGCAGCCACGGCCTGAAGGCCATGGAGCCGGAGCGTGTGTCCGCGCGCCAGATCGAGGCCGCACGTCGTGCGATCACCCGTCAGATGAAACGCGCCGGTCGCGTCTGGATTCGCGTATTCCCCGATCTGCCGATCTCGAAGAAGCCGACCGAAGTCCGTATGGGCAAGGGCAAGGGCTCTGTCGAGTATTGGGCCGCGCGCGTCAAGCCTGGCAAGATCATGTTCGAGATCGACGGGGTCAACGACGAGACCGCCCGCGAGGCTCTGCGCCTTGGCGCCGCCAAGCTCTCGCTCAAAACCCGTGTCGTCGTCCGCCTCGGCGAACTGAAAGTTTAGGAAGCGGATCATGAAACTGGACCAGATGAAGGATTTGTCAGTCGATCAGCTTCAGGATGAGCTGATCAAGCTGAAGCGCGAGCAGTTCAATCTTCGCTTTCAGAAAGCGACCGGGCAGATGGAGAACACCTCCCGTGTACGCCGCGTTCGGCGCGATGTGGCGCGCATTTTAACGATTGCCCGTCAAAAACGCGGCCAAGCTTAAGGGATTTGAAGGTTCAGACATGCCAAAGCGAATTCTCCAGGGCGTGGTCGTCTCCGACAAGAACGACAAGACAATCGTCGTTAAGGTCGAGCGCCGCCTGACGCATCCGGTTCTGAAAAAGACCGTGCGTTTGTCAAAAAAGTATCATGCCCACGATGAAGAGAACGTCTTCAAAGAGGGGGAACTCGTGCGCATTCAGGAATGTCCGCCGGTTTCGAAGAATAAGCGCTGGGTTGTTTTGGCGCGCGAAGAGAACGCCGCCTAACCTCGACATTTCACCCCTGGCGGCTGCGCCATCAGGGCGATTACGAAAGAAGAAGTTGTTATGATACAAATGCAAACCAACCTGGACGTTGCCGACAATTCCGGCGCGCGCCGCGTGCAGTGCATTAAGGTTTTGGGCGGCTCCAAGCGCCGTTATGCGCATGTCGGCGACATCATCGTCGTCAGCGTGAAAGAGGCGATACCGAAAGGCCGCGTGAAAAAAGGGCAGGTTATGAAGGCCGTGGTCGTGCGCACTGCGACGCCAGTACGCCGCATGGATGGCTCGATTATCCGCTTCGACCGCAACGCCGCAGTTTTGGTGAACAACCAGAAAGAGCCGATCGGCACCCGCATTTTTGGCCCGGTTCCGCGTGAGCTTCGCGCAAAAAGCCACATGAAAATCATCAGCCTAGCGCCTGAGGTGCTGTAATGCAGAAAATTCGGAAAGGCGACAAGGTTGTCGTTCTGGCTGGCCGCGACAAGGGCAAGCGCGGCGAGGTTTTGCGGGTCGCGCCGAAAGAGGATCGCGCATTCGTGCAGGGCGTGAACATGGTCAAGCGCCACACCAAGCAGTCCGCAAAAACCGAGGGCGGCATCCTGTCGAAAGAGGGTCCGATCCATATCTCCAATATCGCGATCGAGGACCCGAAGGACGGCGAACCGACGCGGGTTGGCTTCAAAATTCTAGACGATGGACGCAAGGTGCGTTTCGCCAAGCGTTCGGGAGAGACGATCGATGGCTGAGTCAGCAAACGGTTATACGCCTCGCATGAAGCGGGAGTACGACGAGAAAATTCGCGCCGCGATGGCGAAAGAGTTCAACTATGACAACGTGATGCGCGTGCCTGCGCTTGAGAAGATCGTTCTCAACATGGGCGTCGGCGAGGCGGTCAACGACAAGAAAAAGGCCGACAACGCGGCGCGCGATCTGGCGCTTATCGCTGGTCAGAAGCCGGTGCTGACGAAGTCGCGCAAATCCATCGCGACGTTCAAACTGCGCGACGGCATGGCGATTGGCTGCAAGGTCACGCTGCGCAAGGCCCGCATGTACGAATTCCTCGACCGGTTTATCACTATCGCTCTGCCGCGCGTGAAAGACTTCCGCGGCCTGAACCCGAAAAGCTTCGACGGACGCGGCAACTACGCTTGCGGCCTGAAGGAGCACATCGTGTTTCCGGAGATTGATTATGATAAAGTCGATCAGATTTTGGGCATGGACATCATTGTGTGCACGACCGCGCCAAACGACGACGAGGCCCGTTCGCTGCTGAAGCATTTCAATTTCCCGTTCAGAACTTAAGCGGGGGGAGACGGATATGGCAAAAACAAGCATGGTCGAGCGGGATTTGAAACGCCGCCGGATGACCAAACGGGACGCGGTGAAGCGCAAGGAACTCAAGGCCATTGCGATGGACAAGAGCCGCCCGATGGACGAGCGGTTCACGGCGACCCTGAAACTCGCCTCGCTTCCGCGCAACGGGTCGAAAACGCGCATCCACAATCGCTGCGAACTGTCTGGCCGCGCGCGTGGATATTATCGCAAGATCCGCATGTCGCGTATCGCGCTTCGTGATCTTGGCAACAATGGCCTGATACCCGGCCTGGTTAAATCGAGCTGGTAAGGGAACATTAGATCATGACAATCTCCGATCCCTTGGGGGATATGCTGACCCGGATCCGGAACGCCCAGATGCGCTCCCGCCCGAAGGTCTCGACGCCAGCCTCGAAAATGCGCGCACGCGTTCTCGATGTTCTGAAGGATGAGGGCTATATTCGCGGCTATATCGAGGTCGAGCACGCTGGCAGCATGCCGGAATTCGAGATCGAGCTGAAATATTTCGACGGTCAGCCGGTCATTCGCGAAATCAAGCGTATCTCGACCCCGGGCCGCCGCGTCTACTCGTCCGTCAAGGAACTTCCGGTCGTCTCGAACGGTCTTGGCGTCTCGATCCTGTCGACGCCGAAGGGTGTGATGTCGGACAGCCGGGCGCGCGAGGAAAATGTCGGCGGCGAAGTTTTATGCAGCGTGTTCTAAGCGCGCCAACGATCGATTTTTGAGGACTTGGACACCATGTCTCGTATTGGAAAAAAGCCTATCGCCGTTCCGAAAGGCGTCACCGCCAAGGTTGAGGGCCAGAAGGTCAGCGTCAAGGGCGCGAAGGGCGAACTCTCGCTCACACTCGTGGATGACGTGTCGGTGAAACTCGACGATGATGGCATTCACGTCGCGCCGCTGAACGACAGCAAGCGCGCGCGTTCGATGTGGGGCATGTCGCGCTCAATGGTGCAGAACCTCGTCGGCGGCGTCACGGACGGTTTTACGAAAAGCCTCGAAATCAACGGCGTGGGCTATCGCGCCGCGCTGAAAAGCCCTAGAGAGTTACAATTGCAGCTTGGCTACAGCCACGAAATCATACATCCGATCCCCGATGGCATCACGGTGCAGGTTCCAAAGCCGACCGAAATCGTGATTTCGGGGATTGAGAAAGACAAGGTCGGGCAAATCGCGGCTGAAATTCGTCGCTATCGCGGGCCAGAGCCTTACCAGGGCAAGGGTGTGAAATACGCGGGCGAATTCATCTACCGCAAAGAAGGCAAGAAGAAGTAAGACCATGGGACACTCACGAGCTAAGACCGATAAACGCAAGGCGCGCGTTCGGCGCAATATCCGGCAGGTGTCCGATCGTCCGCGCCTGTGCGTGTTTCGGTCGTCCAAGCACATCTATGCGCAGGTGATCGACGACGGCAAAGGCCATACGGTTGCTGCGGCCTCGACCTTGGAGAAAGACCTGCGTGGCACGCTCGCCAAAAGCGCGGATGTGAACGCTGCCGCCGAGATCGGCAAACTGGTCGCCTCGCGCGCCGTCGCCGCTGGCGTCAAGGACGTTGTGTTCGATCGTGGCGGCTATGTATATCACGGCCGCGTAAAGGCTTTGGCTGACGCCGCTCGCGAGGGCGGACTGAACTTCTAAGATTTGGAAATCCGTCTGCGCTGGGGCGAAGGCTCACACGCTGCAGGCAACCGAAAGGACTGAACGTGGCACGAGAACAACGCGATCGTCGCGATAACAAAGACCAGGAACGCGATAGCGAATTCATGGACAAGCTCGTCCATATCAACCGCGTCGCCAAAGTGGTGAAAGGCGGACGGCGTTTCGCTTTTGCAGCGCTCGTGGTTCTGGGCGACCAGAAGGGTCGCGTCGGCTTTGGTCACGGCAAGGCGCGCGAAGTGCCGGACGCCATCCGCAAGGCTTCCGAAGCCGCAAAGCGCAATATGATCCGCGTACCATTGCGGGAAGGCCGGACGCTGCACCATGACGTGCGCGGCCAGCATGGCGCGGGCCGGGT
>JBGSLP010000140.1:0-4285 GCA_041740655.1 Alphaproteobacteria bacterium | reverse complement strand
GTTTTTTATCCTCGATATATATTACGGGCGCGGCTTCAAGGCTGGAGCCGATCCGTTTCTCGCGCCGCTCGACTTCCAGCGCACCGGTGACGACGCTGCGGATGTCGAACAGCGTGCGCCACTTCGCCGCCAGCGCGTCGTCCGCCCAATCGGCGGGGATTTCGGGGAAGGTGCGCAGGTGGACGGAGCCCTTTTCGTCCGGGTGGCGCATCAGCCAGGCTTCCTCGGTCGTGAAGCACAGGATCGGGGCGAGCCACGCGGTGAGGCATGAAAACACCTCGTCCAGCACGGTGAGGCAAGCGCGGCGCTTCACCGATGAGTGCGGCTCGCAATACATCGCGTCCTTGCGGATGTCGAGATAAACGGCCGACAGATCAGTTGTGCAGAAATTGAACAGCAGCGTAAACACGCGGCGGAAATCATATTCGCCATAGGCCTTGCGCACCTGCGCGTCCAACTCCGACAGGCGATGCAGCACCCACCGCTCAAGCTCGGGCATGTCGGCGCGGGTGACGCGCAACTCCGGCTCGTAATGGGCCAGCGCGCCGAGCAGGAAACGCAGTGTGTTGCGTAGCTTGCGATAGCTGTCGGTGCTCGCCTGCACTATGCTTTGCCCGAAGCGGATGTCGTTCTCAAAATCGGACGACGCCACCCACAGCCGCAGGATTTCCGCGCCGCTGGTTTCCATCACCTTCTGCGGCGACAGCGCGTTGCCTTTGGACTTCGACATTTTCTCATCCCCCTTCTCGTCGAGGATGAAGCCGTGGGTCAGCACCGCGTTGTAGGGCGCCCGCCCGCGCGTGCCGCACGCCTCCAGCAGCGAGGAGTGGAACCAGCCGCGATGCTGGTCCGAGCCTTCGAGATAGAGGCTGGCGGGCCACGCCAGGTCCTTGCGCTTTTCCAGCACGAAGGCGTGCGTTGAGCCGCTGTCGAACCACACGTCGAGAATGTCGCGCACCTGCTCCCAGTCGGCGGGGTTGTCGACGAGGCCGGAAAGAAAGCGCTCGGTCGCGCCGTCGGCGAACCACGCATCCGCGCCTTCCTCGGCGAAGGCGTCTGTGATGCGCTTGACCAATTCCGCACTCCGCCCGTCATTGCGAGGAGCGTCGCGACGAAGCAATCCATCTTGCGAACTCGCAGCTTTTTTGGATTGCTTCGCTCCGCTCGCAATGACGGCGGTGGCTGCGGACGAAGGGCCGGGCAGCATTTCGCCCGTCTCCTTATGCACGAACACGGTGATCGGCACGCCCCAGGCGCGCTGGCGCGAGACGACCCAGTCCGGCCGGTTCTCGATCATGCCGTTGATGCGGTTGCGTCCGCTCTCGGGGTAAAATTTGGTTTCACCGATGGCGGACAGCGCAAGGTCGCGGATCGTGCGGTCGCTTTTCACGCCCTGCACCTTCACCGGCTTGTCGAGCGCGATGAACCATTGCGGGGTGTTACGGAAAATGACCGGCGCCTTCGAGCGCCACGAATGCGGATATTGATGCCGCAGCCTGCCCATCGCCAGCAGCGCGCCCGCATCCTTCAGCGACTGCACGACGGCGGCGTTGGCGTAAGCCATGTCGTCGAGCTTGCCGAACGAGCCGTTGTCGTCCACCACACGCTTCGGGGCATCGCCGCCGAACAGCGGTACGTGCGGGAAATAATGCCCGTCGGCCTGCACCGTGTGCGGCACGTCCTCAATGCCGTCCGCAGCGAACTGGCGCTTGTTGTCGATGAACAGCCCGTAGTCGTCCGCGCCGTGCCCCGGCGCGATATGAACGAAGCCCGTGCCGGTGTCGTCGGTGACGAAATCGCCTTCGTACAGCCGGACGGGGAAGTCATACCCGACTTCATGCAGCGGATGACGACAGACCAGCTTTCCGAGAAACTTTGGATCAATTACTGAGCCCCCATCGACGGCTCGCCATTCTTCAATTTTTGCTGCATTTTTCAGAGTATCAGCGAGCTTGGCGGCGACTAAAAACCGCTCTCCTACTTTAGCCCAGTTTCCGTCAGGAGCTTTAGTGACTTCAAACTGCAGGTAAAATGTATCGAATTTTGGAGAATAAGCCACCGCCCGATTACCGGGTAAAGTCCATGGGGTTGTTGTCCAGATAACAACATAGGTATTCTCTAAGCGCGGATGATTCCGTAACGGCGTTACGCCGTTTGCATCTTGAACTCCCGTCACAGGAAACTTCACGAACACGGTCGGGCTGGTGTGCTCGTGATACTCGACCTCCGCCTCGGCCAGCGCGGTGCGCTCGACCACTGACCACATTACCGGCTTCGAGCCGCGATAAAGTGAGCCGTTCATTGCGAATTTGCACAACTCGCCCGCGATCGTCGCCTCCGCGTCATAGCTCATCGTGGTGTAGGGGTTCTCCCAGTCGCCCTCGATGCCCAGCCGCTTGAACTCGTTTTTCTGCTCGCCCACCCAATGCTCGGCGAAGCTGCGGCACTCGCGGCGGAACTCGTTGATCGGGATTTCGTCCTTGCTGCGATTCGACCCAGCCGCACGATATTTCTCCTCGATCTTCCACTCGATCGGCAGGCCGTGGCAATCCCAGCCGGGCACATAAGCGGCGTCGCGGCCCATCATCTGCTGCGAGCGCACCACCGTGTCCTTCAGGATTTTATTCAGCGCGTGGCCGATGTGAATTTGCCCGTTGGCGTAGGGCGGCCCGTCATGCAGGATGAATTTCTCGCGGCCCTTCGCGGCCTTGCGCAGACGCTTGTACAGCCCGAGTTTCGTCCAGCGCGCCAGCAGCTTCGGCTCCAGTTCCGGCAGCCCGGCCTTCATCGGAAAATCCGTTTTCGGCAGAAACAGCGTTTCGGCGTAATCGCGTGGCGGAGCGCCCGTATCCTCAGCGAGCGGTTTGCTTTTTGCGGGCGCGTCTTTGACTTTTTGCATTAGCGTCTACTTTGGTTCACCTGATTATTGCGTGTTGATTAACAGCGCCGCCGCCAACAATCCAGCCGCCTCGTGCAATTATCGACGCTTGACACGTCAGACGCACTGTCTTACCTGCTGGACATGGACAATATCAGCAAACTCACGCGCAACGGCAACTCCACGACCCTCACCCTCAGCCCGGATGTGCTGGAGGCGGCGGGCATGGCGCGCGGAGATCAGGTTCTTGTATCCGCCAAGCACGGCGTCATCACCATCACCCGCGCCGACAGCGACCACGCCGAGGCAATGGGTTACGCGCGCGACGCCTTCAGGCGTTACTCCCGCACTTTCCAAGCGCTCGCGAAGTGAGAATTATCGGTGTCGAAACGCTCATCGCCGCCCACGGCGAAAGCCTTGAGTTGTTCGGTGGCGCGCCTGGCATACGCGATCGAGGCGCCCTCGAAGCGGCTCTTGGCCGCGCGGATCATCTGGCGGCGTATGACGACTCGCTCGACGTGATCGACATCGCGGCGGCGACGGCAGCGAGCGTTTGCCGTGCCCATGGCTTCATAGATGGCAATAAACGCGCGGCGTTCATCACCCTCGTCGTCACGCTGCAACTGAACGGTCACTACCTCGACGCCGGGGAAAACGACGCGGCGGATGCGGTCGTGCGCTTCGCAGCAGGGGAGTTTAGCGAGGACGACTTCCGCGATTGGGTGCGCGCCCATTGCATAAAAGACCGCGTTTAAACATCGTCATTGCGAGCGAAGCGAAGCAATCCAACGCCGCGAAACATGGATTGCTTCGGCTGACGCTTCGCAATGACAGTTAGGCGAAAACAGGCCTCAGCGTCGCGCATTCGGCGTGGCGGAAGCAGCTTGTGAAATGGTCGTTCACCATGCCGCAGGATTGCATCAGCGCGTACATAGTCGTGGGGCCGACGAAGCGGAATCCGCGCGCCTTGAGCGCCTTTGACATTGCCTCGCTTGCGGGCGTTTGCGCCACAATGTCGGCGCGGGCGCTGACGTTATTCCGCACGGTCGCGCCGCCAGTGAAGCTCCACATGAACTGCGCGAAATCCTCCCGCTCCGCGATCGCCAGATAAGCGCGCGCATTCCCGATCGCCGCCTCGATTTTCGCGCGGCTGCGGATAATCCCCGCATCAGCCGTCAGCCCGGCGATTTTCTCCGGCCCGTAGCCTGCGATTTTTTCGGCGTCAAAGCCATCGAAGACGCGGCGAAAATGCTCGCGCTTGCGCAGGATCGTGATCCACGACAGCCCGGCCTGAAAACCCTCCAGCACGACTTTCTCGAACAGCGCGCGTGCGTCGGTTTGCGGAACGCCCCATTCCTCGTCGTGATAGCGCACATAAAGCGGATCGGCGCCGCACCAGCCGCAGCG
>JBGSLP010000139.1:0-4887 GCA_041740655.1 Alphaproteobacteria bacterium | reverse complement strand
GGCACTTGCCGAGGCGGCGAACGGCTACGAAAAATATCCGCCCAGCGGCGGCACGCCTGCGCTGCGCGGCGCAATCGCAAATTGGCTTGTGCGGCGCTATCCCAGCTTGACGGGCGCCATCGACGCCGACCGGCATATCCTTCCGTTGAACGGCTCGCGCGAGGGGTTGTTCTCCGCCGTGTTCATCGCCAAGCGCCGCAAGGGCGTCGAGCGACCCGCGGTGCTGATGCCGAACCCGTTTTATCAGGCCTATCTCGCAGCCGCGATCGCCGCCGATGCGGAGCCCGTTTTTTTGCCCGCGACCGCTGAAACCGGCCACCTGCCGGACCTTGGCGCCATACCGCCGGATGTGCTCGCGCGCACCACCGCGTTTTATCTCGCCTCGCCAGCCAACCCGCAAGGCGCAGTCGCAACCAGCGATTACCTTGTGCATGCCATCACTCTCGCGCGCCAGCATGGCTTCATGCTGTTTGTCGACGAGTGCTACTCGGAAATTTATGGCGCCGCGCCGCCGACCGGGGGCCTTGAAACCGCACACGCAAATGGCGGATTTTGCAATGTCTGCGTTTTCAATTCGTTATCCAAACGTTCGAATGCGCCTGGCCTCCGCTCAGGCTTCATCGCGGGCGACCCGGACTTCCTTGCGACATTCGCCCAGTTCCGCAATGTCGCCTGCCCGCAGGTGCCCTTGCCGGTGCAGCATGCGTCGGCGGCGCTCTGGGCGGATGAAGACCACGTGACGGCGAGCCGGGCGCTTTACGCCCAGAAATTCGAGGCTGCCAGCCACATCCTGCACGACTGGCCAAACTTTTCCGCGCCGCAGGGAGGCTTTTTCCTGTGGCTCGATATGACACATCTGGGCGGCGGCGAGGCGGCGGCGAAAACCATTTGGAAAGGTTGTGGTGTTAAATTTCTTCCCGGCGCGTATCTGGCCCAAACTCCTGCATCGGCTGATGGTCATGGAGGGGAAAATCCGGGAGCGGGGTATGCGCGGCTTGCCCTCGTGGACAACCTCGCGGTAACCGCAGACGCGCTGACGAGGATTTCGAATTTTATGGGTTAGGTGTTTCGTGTTCACATCCTTCGAGTCCGGTATGCCGAAAATGTCACGCCGCGTTCTGCCCGAATCGATGGGAATGGAGTTGCACCGCTTACCATGGCGCGTCACCGGCGCTGTTCTCATGATCGTGGCGACGGCGGGCTATATCAGCCTCCTCACGTGGTCCATCACCGATCCAAGCTTTAATCACACGACCGACAAATCACCCGGCAACGCGCTTGGCTATTTCGGCGCGACCTTCGCCGATATTCTGATGCAATGCTTCGGGCTGGCGTCCTCGGCATTGCTCATGCCGCCGCTGCTCTGGGGCTGGAGCACATTTCGCGGACTGGCGCCCGATCCGGCAGGCTTGCGGGTGATGCAGTGGCTGGGCGGCGTCGCGCTGGTCAGCGGCGCGCTGAGCGTTACCCCTGCGCCGCAGAGCTGGCCGCTGTCACACGGGCTTGGCGGTTTTGCGGGGGATTTCGTTTCAGGCTTTTTCGTACGCATAGGCGGTTTTATCGAGCCCGCGTATGCAGCGGCGATTGGGGCGGCAATCGCTGGCGTGACAGGAGGCTGGCTGCTGCTGCGCTCCATCCAATTGTCAGCGCGCGACTTCGTACGGGAGAGGCCGCTGGTCGAGCCAATGGTCGCCGATCCGGATCCGCTGCCCCCGTTCAATCTGAAGGCGGCGATGATGTCGCGCTTCACCTCATGGAGCGGAAAATTCTCGCTGCGCAATGATCGGGCGCCGGTTGCGGCTGGCAAGCCGCGCGAGTTCTGGCTGGACACCCGTTCGGTCGGCGCGATGGTGCAGGCGGCGAGCACTGTGAAGGACAAGCTCACCACCGCCGTGCTTCGCGATGCCGAGTTCGGACCATCCGCGGACGACGGGCCGCCGCCGCTCGCCCGCCGCATGGAGCCGCATTTCGGCCCGCGAACCATTCCATTCGACGAGCCATCGCCGTTTGACGACGACGAGGACTATGATTTCGACGGCAGCCGCTCACAGGAGCCTTACCGCGTTTCGCCGGTCGCAGACTGGCGCGAGACGGAGCACAAGCCAAAAGCCGCGCGAGCCGACGCCAAGCGTGCCGCGCCGGGCTTCAGCCTGCCGCCGATCAGCCTGTTGAGCGAGCCGCCTGCGAAAAAAGCCGATGCCGGGCTGTCCGATGATGAACTGTTGAGCCGGGCGAACGATCTGGAGCGCGTGCTGGATGATTTCGGCATCAAAGGCCGCATCACACGCGTTCACCCCGGCCCGGTCATCACGCTTTACGAACTCGAACCTGCGCGCGGCACCAAGTCATCGCGCGTGATCGGCCTTGCGGATGACATCGCCCGCTCGATGAGCGCGATCTCGGCCCGCGTGTCCGTCATCCCCGGCCGCGACGCGCTTGGCATCGAGTTGCCGAACGATATCCGCGAAACCGTGCATTTGCGGGATTTGATGAGCCACGCGCAATTTCAGCACGATCAGGCGAAGCTTGCGCTCGCGCTCGGCAAGACTATCGCAGGCCAGCCGCTGATCGTCGATCTCGCGCGCATGCCGCATCTGCTGATCGCGGGCACGACCGGCTCGGGTAAATCCGTCGGCATCAACGCGATGATCCTCTCGCTGCTTTTCCGGCTGACGCCCGCCGAGGCGCGCTTCATCATGATCGACCCGAAAATGCTGGAGCTTTCGGTCTATGACGGCATCCCTCATTTGCTCGCGCCCGTCGTCACCGATCCGAAGAAGGCCATCGCCGCGCTGAAGTGGGTGGTGAACGAGATGAATGGGCGCTACGAGAAGATGAGCAAGCTCGGCGTGCGCAACATCAGCGGCTATAACCAGAAGGTGGCGCATGCGCAGCTCCGCCAGAGCCCGCTCAAGCGTACCGTCAACACCGGCTTCGACCCTGTCAGCGGCGCCCCGATCTACGAGACGGAAGATGTGGGGCACGAGGCGCTGCCCTACATCGTCGTCGTCATCGACGAGATGGCCGACCTGATGATGGTCGCGGGCAAGGAGATCGAATATTGCGTGATGCGGCTGGCGCAGATGGCGCGCGCGGCGGGCATTCACGTCATCATGGCGACGCAGCGCCCGAGCGTCGATGTCATCACCGGCACCATCAAGGCGAATTTCCCGAGCCGCATCAGCTATCAGGTGACGTCGAAAATCGACAGCCGCACCATTCTGGGCGAGCAGGGGGCCGAGCAACTGCTGGGCGCGGGCGACATGCTCTACATGGCGAGCGGCGGGCGCATCGCGCGGGCGCACGGGCCGTTTGTGTCCGACAGCGATCTGGAAAAGGTTGTCGGTTATCTGAAAAGCCAGGGCGAGCCGGAATATCTCGACGCCGTCACGAAAGCGATGGAGGATGGGGCCGATGAAACTGGCGCGGGTGGCGGCAAGGCCGACACCGGCGACGATCTGTACGACGAGGCCGTCTCCATCGTGCTGACCGACAAGCGCCCGACCACAAGCTATCTCCAGCGCCGACTCGGCATCGGCTACAACCGCGCCGCCAGCCTCATCGAGCGCATGGAGGACGATGGCATCGTCAGCGCTCCGAACCGCACCGGCAAGCGCGACGTGGTCTCATCCGGCGCGAACTAAGCTTTCTATGCATAAGCGTTTCCGGCATTTGGCAAGCCGACGCAACTCAGCTATCACAACTCACCGTCTTATTCGGGGATGCTTGTGACCGACAGCCAGGAATTTTCAGGCATAATTTCCGCTTTCGGCGCCGCTGCAATGCAGGGATTATCTAATCCGGCTATCGTCGGCGCGCCGGAGGATCAGTTGCGGTCGCCGCTGAAGGCGCTCGTGGAAAATATGGCGACGCTTTCGGGGCTGCCGCCGAAAGCCGTCGGTCTTGTCGGCGAAACCACACTGGCGCATCTCTCGACGCGGCCAGATTTTGCCGTCACACTTCGCAACGCTCTCATTGGATTCATTGAGGTGAAAGCGCCGGGCAAGGGCGCCGATCCGCGCCGCTTTACCGACGAGCACGACAAAAAGCAGTGGGGCAAGCTGCAAACGCTGCCCAACCTCATCTATACCGATGGCAATGCCTTTAGCCTGTGGCGAGACGGCAAGCTTGTTGGTGAAGTCATCAAGCTTGAGGGCGATGTTTACTTCTCCGGCGCGAAACTCGCCGCGCCGCCCGCGCTGCTGGCTTTATTCAGCGATTTTTTCCAGTGGCAGCCGATCCCACCGAAAAGCGCCAAGAAGCTGGCGGAGATGAGCGCGCGGCTCTGTCGCCTGCTGCGCGAGGAGGTGGCGGAGGAACTGGCCAAGCAAAATCCGGGACTTACTTCTCTGGCGAGCGAATGGCGCAATCTGCTGTTCCCCGACGCGGACGACAAAACCTTCGCCGATGGCTATGCGCAGGCTGTGACGTTCGGCCTGCTGGTCGCACGCGTGCGCGGCATCGATCTGGGCAAGGGGCTGGACGCGGCGGCTAACGCGCTCAAGGAAACCAGCACGCTGATCGGCACGGCTCTGCGGCTGCTGATCGACAATGCGCAGGTGAAAACGGCGCTCAAGACATCGCTCGATACCCTGACGCGGGTGCTGAACGTGGTGGATTGGCCCGCGCTGACCAGGGGCGATGCCGACGCCTGGCTCTATTTCTACGAGGACTTTCTGGAAGTTTACGACAACGACCTGCGCAAGAAGACCGGCTCATATTACACCCCGCCGGAAGTGGTGAACGCCATGGTGCGCCTGACCGACGAGGCGCTGCGCGATCCGGCGCTGTTCAACCGCCCGAGCGGGCTGGCGGACAGTGGCGTGACCATCTGTGACCCGGCGGCGGGCACGGGCACCTTCCTGCTCGGCGTGCTGCGGCGCATCG
>JBGSLP010000138.1:0-4060 GCA_041740655.1 Alphaproteobacteria bacterium | reverse complement strand
TCTGTTATCGCGCTGTTAAACAATCATGCCAATGTCTGAGATTAACGCCGGGCCGCCCGCGCGATAACACAACATTTGCGCTTAAGGTGAGCCTTTATGAATATCCGCAATATCGCCATCATCGCCCACGTCGACCACGGCAAGACAACGCTTATCGACGTTTTGCTGAAGCAGTCCGGTTCATTCCGCGATAACCAGCGCGTGGCCGAGCGCGCGATGGACTCGAACGATCTGGAGCGCGAGCGCGGCATCACGATTCTCGCCAAGGTCACATCGCTGCAGTGGAAAGACACGCGCATCAATATCGTCGACACCCCCGGCCACGCGGATTTCGGCGGTGAGGTCGAGCGCATCCTGAACATGGTCGACGGCGTTATCGTGCTGGTGGACGCAGCCGAAGGGCCAATGCCGCAGACGAAATTCGTCGTCTCGAAAGCGCTCAAACTCGGCCTCCGCCCGATCGTCGCGATCAATAAGATCGACAAGCCGGAAGAGCGCCACGAGGAAGTGCTGAACGAGATTTTCGACCTATTCGCCAATCTCGACGCCAGCGAAGAGCAACTCGATTTCAAGGTGCTGTACGGCTCGGCCAAGCAGGGCTGGATGGCGCTGGAGCCGAAAGGCCCGCAGGAGGGCATGGCGCCGCTGTTCGACATGGTGCTCGATCTGGTGCCTGCGCCTGAGGTGATCGAGGGCTCGTTCCGCCTGCTCGCGACCACGATTGACGCCGATCCATTCCTCGGCCGCATCCTGACAGGCCGCGTCACGTCCGGCACGGTGAAGGCGGGCATGGCCGTGAAGGCGTTGGCGCGCGACGGCAAGCTGATCGAGCAGGGCCGCATTTCCAAGGTGCTCGGCTTTCGCGGCCTTGAGCGCCTGCCGATCGACGAAGGCCAGCCGGGCGACATCGTAGCCATCGCGGGGATGACGAAGGCGACCGTCGCCGACACCATCTGCTCGCCGGAAATCACCGAGGCGCTGCCTGCACAACCGATCGACCCGCCGACGCTGACCATGACCTTCCGCATCAACGACGGCCCGCTCGCCGGACAGGAGGGCGACAAGGTGCAGAGCCGCGTCATCCGCGAACGGCTGATGAAAGAGGCTGAGGGCAACGTCGCGCTGAAAATCACCGAGAGCGCCGACAAGGACGCGTTCGAGGTTTCCGGGCGCGGCGAATTGCAACTCGCCATCCTCATCGAGACCATGCGCCGTGAAGGCTTCGAGTTGACCGTCTCCCGCCCGCGCGTCGTTTTCCAGATCGACGAGGAGACAAAGCAGCGCCTTGAGCCGATCGAGGAATGCATCATCGACGTGGATGAGGAGTTCACCGGCGCCGTCGTGTCGAAGCTCTCCGAGCGCCGCGCCGAACTGATCGAGATGCGCCCATCGGGCGGCGGACGCCAGCGACTCATCCTGCACGTGCCCACACGCGGCCTGATCGGCTATCAATCCGAACTGCTGACAGACACGCGCGGCACGGCCATCATGAACCGCCTTTTCCACGGCTATGCGCCGCACAAGGGCGAAATTCAGGGTCGCCGCAACGGCGTGCTGATTTCCAACAGTCAGGGCGAGGCGGTTGCCTTCGCGCTGTGGAATCTGGAGGACCGCGGCCCGCTGATGATCACCTCGCAAACCAAGGTTTACGAGGGCATGATCGTGGGCGAGCACAGCCGGGGCAACGACCTCGAAGTGAACGTGCTCAAGGGCAAGAAGCTGACCAACGTGCGCTCGACCGGCAAGGACGACGCCGTGAAGCTGACGACGCCTATGGCCATGCCGCTCGAAAAAGCGCTGGCCTACATCGACGACGACGAACTCGTCGAAATCACGCCCGAGTCCATACGCCTGCGCAAACGCTACCTCGACCCGAACGAGCGCAAGAAAATGGAACGCGCCGCCGCGAGCTAAAGCTTTCCGAAACTGGCTTCCGCTAGCCGGGACACCGCATGGCAGGTTTTCATTTTGGGTGATTGACTCCCGCGATGCCGAGGTTTAGGCGTTGTCGCGGGACACCTCCCCCCAACGGGAGGCTTTCTATCTGGAAGGATAGGTCAGTCATGACTTTCGCAAAACCGGCCACACGGCCGGAAAATCCGCATTTTTCGTCCGGCCCATGCGCCAAGCGCCCCGGCTACTCCGTCCAAAATTTAAGCAATGCGGCGCTCGGCAGATCGCATCGCTCCTCCGCCGGAAAAGCAAAGCTCAAGCTCGCGATCGACAAGACGCGGAGCGTACTCGGGATACCCGACGACTATCTGATCGGCATCACCGCCGCGTCGGACACTGGCGCTTTCGAGATGGCGATGTGGTCGATGCTCGGTCAGCGCCCCGTTGACGTGTTCGCGTGGGAAGCGTTTGGCAAAGACTGGATCACGGATGTCGTCAAACAGCTCCGGCTGCCTGACGCCCGCGTTTTCGAGGCCGATTATGGCCATCTGCCTGATCTCGTGCAGGCCGACTTCTCCCGCGATGTGATCTTCACGTGGAATGGCACGGCTGCGGGCGTTCGCGTGCCGAATGGCGATTGGATCGCCGCCGACCGGCAGGGCCTCACCCTGTGCGACGCCACATCAGCCGCATTCGCCATGCCACTCGACTGGGCCAAACTCGACGTGACGACCTATTCCTGGCAGAAAGTGCTCGGCGGCGAAGCGCAGCACGGCATGCTCATCCTCTCGCCGCGCGCTGTCGAACGGCTGGAAAGCTACTCGCCGTCATGGCCGCTGCCCAAGCTTTTCCGGATGACCAAAGGCGGTAAAGTCGACCGCGAAATCTTCGCCGGTTCGACCATCAACACGCCGTCGATGCTGTGCGTCGAGGATTATCTCGACGCACTTGGCTGGGCGGAAAGCATCGGCGGACTGCCCGCGCTGCACGCCCGCGCCAACGCGAATGCGGCGATTATCGCGGAGTGGGTTGCGCGTACCCCATGGGTGGATTTCCTCGCCGCCGCGCCCGAGACACGCTCCAATACCGGCGTATGCCTGAAGTTTGCCGATGCCGCGTTGCCAGCTTCAGCGCACGCCGCCATCTCGAAGCAGATCGCGACCGTTTTGGAGGCGGAAGGCGTGGCCTACGACATCGCATCCTATCGCGATGCTCCGCCCGGCCTACGCATCTGGTGCGGCGCAACGGTTGAAGCGTCAGACGTGGCGGCGCTCATGCCTTGGCTGGACTGGGCTTACGTGCAAGCCACGTCGCAACTCGCCAAGGCGGCCTGATCTCTGCACTTTGCAACGGACGCCCGCAATGGCAGTAACGCTCCGCCCGGCGACAATGGACGACGTCGCTCTGCTTGAGCGCTGGGATGACGAGCCGCACGTCATAACGGCGACGACAGACGATCCGAACGCATCTCAGGCTTTCGCCGGCATCTCGTGGCCGGAGGAGATTGCGATGCAGTCGGACATCTTTCAGTATTACATTGCCGAGATGGATGGGCGCCCGTTTGGCGTCATGCAGCTCATCGACCCGCATATTGAGCCGACGCATTACTGGGGCGAGATCGAGCCGAACCTGCGCGCCCTCGATATCTGGATCGGCGAAAAAGAATATCTCGGCAAGGGTTACGGTACGCAGATGATGCGGCTTGCCCTCGGGTTATCGTTCGCCGACCCCGCAGTCACCGCCGTCATGATCGACCCGCTGGCGTCAAATATCCGAGCGCATAGGTTTTACCAGCGCCTGGGGTTTGCGCCAGTTGAACGCCGCATCCTTCCCGACAACGACGATTGTCTGGTTCACCGGCTGACGCGCGAAGAATGGCGCAAGTCGAATGCCCGACCAGGCGCATAGAGAGGTTCATCCAATGGCTCCCCGCGTGCTTATCGCAGACAAACTCTCCCCCATGGCGCAGCGCATCTTTGAGGATCGCGGCGTGGAGGTCGACATGCGCGTCGGCCTCGACAAGGACGCGCTCGCCGAAATCATCGGCCAGTATGACGGCCTCGCCGTGCGCTCCGCCACGAAGGTGACGGAGAAGGTGCTGCGCGGCGCCGAGCGGCTGAAGGTGATCGGCCGCGCAGGCATCGGCGTCGACAACATCGACGTGCCC
>JBGSLP010000137.1:0-1623 GCA_041740655.1 Alphaproteobacteria bacterium | reverse complement strand
GCGTTCGGCCCCGGCCATCGCGTGGGAGGAGGACGTCGCCTCGCGCCGCGTCATCGCCCTGCTCTCGCACGCCGGATTTCTGCTCGACGGGGTGGACGCCGCATTTTATGACGCCTTCATGCGCTCGCTGACGGCCGAACTACACAACCTGACGATCTCAAAGGGCGCCCGCAACCACAGCGTCTCCCGGCTAAGGGCGCTGATCGCGTTGCTGCTCTCAAGTCTTTGCATCGCCGAGCAGCAAGCCTCGCTGCCTGCCTACCTCGCCAGTTTTCAAGTCGAACTGGAGCGCCAGATTTTGCCGGATGGCGGGCACATCTCGCGCAATCCGGGCTGCCTGATCGACATCCTGCTCGATCTGCTGCCGCTCAAGCAATGCTTCATCGCCCGCAAGATGGAGCCGCCCGAATTCCTCTACGCCGCCATCAATCGCATGCTGCCGATGCTGCGCTTCATGCGGCTGGGCACCGGTCTGACGCGCTTCAACGGCATGGGGGGCACGCCGCTGGATTTCCTCGCGTCGGTGCTGGTCTATCACGATGAAATCACCAAGCCGATCAACCATGCGGTACCGTCAGGCTATTGCCGCCTTGAACGCGGGCCGACGGCGATTGTCGTCGATGCGGGTGGCGCGCCGCCACTGTTGAGCAGCACGCGCGCCCATGCCGGCTGCCTATCGTTCGAGATGATTTCGGGCGGCGAAATGATCGTGGTGAACTGCGGCGCACCGCGCGACGCCGACAGCGACTGGCGCGTCGTATGCCGCTCGACCGCAGCGCACTCAACGCTGACCATCAATGACGCGTCATCCTCGCGCCTGATGCGGGCGCAGGCTGAAGCGCCGGGGCAGGAGACGCACCTGCTGTCCGGGCCGAAAAACGTGCGCGCCGAGGTTATTGAGGAGGCTGGCGCCCTTGTGATGCGCGCCGCTCACGACGGCTATCGCGACCGCTTTAATGTCAGCCATCGCAGACGCCTGAAGCTTTCGCCGGACGGCCTGAAACTCGAATGTGTGGATCAGCTCGCCGGGCCTTCGGGCAAGGCGCCGTTTCCAGTGCCCGGCGCCAGTTTCGCCATTCGCCTGCATCTGCATCCCGGCATTGCAGCCGTGCGTACAACCGAGCCGGGGTCCGTCATGCTCGCGTTGCCGAACGAGGATATGTGGAAATTTACCGCCGAGGGCGCGCATGTCGACATCGAGGAAAGCATTTTCCTCGCCGATCCGATCGGCCCGCGCCGCAGCCTTCAGATTGTGATGTCCGGGCCGTGCACGAGCGAAACGCAGGTGACATGGCTGCTCGAAAAGTCCGCCGCGTCGTCGAAGGCCAGCATTCGCTCGATGGTCGTTGAGCCGGATATGGAAGATGTGGAATATGAGGAGGACGAGTAGCCGATGAGCGCCAGCGAGCCACGCATCCGGTTTGCGCTGCTTTCGCTTTCCGACAAAACGGGCGCCGTCGAATTTGCGCGCAGGCTGGTCAAGTTTGGCATTGGTATCGTCTCGACTGGCGGCACGGCGGAATTGCTGGCGAGCGCTGGCCTTGCGGTCGTCACTGTCGAGACGCTGACGGGTTTCCCGGAAATGCTGGATGGCCGGGTGAAAACGCTGCATCCACGCGTGCA
>JBGSLP010000136.1:0-11530 GCA_041740655.1 Alphaproteobacteria bacterium | reverse complement strand
GCCGTCCTTCGCGCGGAGGCGCTACGGCGAGTGCGCCCCGGCTCCGCCTGCGGCTTCAAGCGCGCCAGAGACGGCCCGCATCGCCCGGCCGTCTCATCCCTCATGTTTCAGGAGACCAGAAAATGACCTATGATTTTGGAGATCAGGACGCTGGTGCTGAGTCCAATCGGCACTCGTCGACAGCGCGCCTTCTCGACCATCTGGCGCTTTATGGCGGTCGTGATCCGCATCACGATCACCGCCCGTTGCCCGACGACGACACGGCGAAAGTCGCACTCGGCGACATGTTCGACGCCCTTACAGCCATAGTCGGCGACACGCGACTTGAGGATGATCTGCACACGCTGCTCTGGCCCCTGGCAAACCTCTTTCACACGCAAATCGGTCGACTCACCGTCAAACTCGACGCCAACGAAAGCGCCCAGCGCCGCTCGCAACAAGAGCAGGACGGCTCCGAAGTCATGTCGGTCGAGCTTGAGCGGCTGATCGCCGACGGGGAACGGCTCACCGAAACCCTTGACGCTTATGCGGCCTTACGCGATCAGGCGGCGACGCTGTTCGAGGCGCGCACTGGATCCATCTGGCGGCCCCGCACCGGGTCGATCGTCTCGAAACGCCCCCTTACCGCCGCCATCATCGACAGCCGCGATTATCTCGCCGCCAAACGCCGGGCGGAAATCGAACCGCTGACACCGACAGGAGTTCGGATCGCCGTCACCGGCGGCGTCGATTTTAACGATCATCGCCTGATCTGGGATGCGCTCGATAAGGTCAGGGCCAAGCATGCGGACATGGTTTTGCTGCATGGCGGAGCATCCCGCGGCACGGAATTTATCGCCGCCCGCTGGGCCGATCACCGCAAAGTTGCGCAGGTCGTCTTCAAGCCGGACTGGACGCGTCACGGGAAGGCCGCGCCGTTCAAGCGCAACGATGTCATGCTGGAGACGCTACCGACCGGCGTCATCGTGTTTGGCGGCGCAGGCGTCGCCGCCAACCTTGCCGATAAGGCGAAGGCGCTCGGGTTACGCGTGTGGCGCTTTGCAGGCGATGGCCACTAACGCGGCGTGCAAGAAGCGGCAGGCGCAATGGTTGCGTTTGCCGCAAACATCACCGATTGCCCGCGCGAACTACAACTCAACTGTAGGAGCAGAGTTTTGCGAGGTGCTTTCAAAGCTCAAGGTTCGGAATGAATCGGACTGAGTATCGACGGGTCGTCATTCCTGGGCGCATTCACCCGCGCTGAAATTGCCCACATCGTCATCTCATCTGAGGGATAAGGCGCGAGCAGATCGCGAGGGTCGGCCTCCAGCGGCGACAGCCAGCGGTCGTAGGCGTGGGCCGGTATGATGACCGGCATACGGTCATGGATGGTCGCGATCAGCGCATTCGCTGGACAGGTCAGGATGCAGAAGGTGCGGATATAATCGCCCGTGACGGGATGCCTCCAATTCTCCCAAACCCCCGCCAGCGCGAAGGGCGCGCGATCTTTCATCGCGATGGCGAATGGCTGTTTGGGCAGAGCTGTTTTGCGCCATTCGAAGAAATTGTCGATGGGGATCAGGCAACGGCGCTTGGCATAGGCTGCGCGGAAGCTGGGCAGGGTCGTCACCGTCTCGCCCCTAGCATTGATTGGCTTGCGGCCGCCATTTGCTTCTTTCACCCAGGCCGGGATCAGCCCCCAGATCAGCCGGTCGCGATGATAGAGGCCAGTTTCGGGGTGGCGGCGGATGACCCAAAAATCCTGAGACGGCGCACCGTTATAGCGCAGAGGTGCTGAAGCATCCTCGCCCGCCGCCTCATCCACAGCGATCTCAAGCCCCGGCAACTGGCTGTCGGTTTGAGTAAAGCGCCCGCACATGGAATTGTCCGTTAAATCTCACGAAACTGCGCCGCAGTTGACTCTTCACCAGCTTGCGCATATTTAGAACAAAAGAGGAACATAAACGTGCCCACACTTAACGACAAGCGCTTAGCTCTGGAAAAACTCCGTCAGAGGTTTTCGACGAGCGGCGCGCTTTACGCGGCTCACGGTCAAAGCCGACCGGACAAAAGCTTATTCGATGTGGGGCTCTTTGCAAACGGCCTGCATGAAGTGGTGTGCGAGACGGCGGCCGATCATGCGGCTGCTACGGCCTTCGCGCTTGCCGCCACAGTCGCCGCAAACTCAACCCGAAAACCGATGCTGATTGCGACGCTTGCCGGGGAGGGGCGGGAAGGTGGCGTGCTTTACGGACAAGGCTTTGATGCTCTCGGGATCGACCCCGCTCGTGTGTGTACGGTCACCGTGGATCGGGAGAAGGAACTGCTCTGGGCGGCAGAGGAGGCGGCGTCCTGCGCCGCGCTTGGCGCTGTTGTTGTGATACTGGGCCACCGTGAAAAACTTTACGGCTTCACCGCCAGCCGCCGCTTGAAACTGCGGCACGAAAAGTCCGGCGTGCCCATGTTCATCCTCCGGCATAACTCGGGCGATGCAACCGCCGCCACGGCGCGCTGGCATGTCGCCCCAAAGCCGAGCCGAGGCGTTATCACCACCAGTTCCTCCACGCCATTGTTGGGCGCGCCGACTTTCTCAGTGCGGCGGGAAGCCTGTGCGGGACTGCCGCCGCAAACCTGGGAGATAGAGATCGATGCGACGATTGGCATGCATATGGTTGCCCCGCTTTCTGACCGACCGGCTGGATCGACGAAAATCTCATACCGAAACGCCGCATGATCGACCTCTGGCGATCAATGCGCCGGGGAAAGGCGGCAATCGGCTTGTGGGGGTGAACGCCGCCGCCGAGCGAGCCAGCTTGCGTGTTGGCATGCTGCTGACGGATGCAACCGCCGTCGAGCCGGGCTTGAGAGCCGTGCCGCAGGATAAGCAGGGCGAAACTACTGATTTGAAGCGTCTCGCCCTTTGGTGCAGGCGTTACAGCCCGCATGTCTCGGCCGATGGCGATGACGGTCTATGGATCGATATCACTGGGGCAGCGCATCTTTTTGGTGGTGAAGAGACGCTGCTGCGCGACATAGCACAGCGATTTCATCGCGCTGGATTTGCCTGCCGCGCCGCCATCGCCAACACCCACGCCGCCGCTTGGGGCATGGCGCGGTTCGCATCCTCGCCATTGTCGATCATTTGCGGTGGCGAGGAAAGGCCACGCCTTTCGACGCTGCCCATCCGCGCCTTGAATATACCCGAGGATAAAGCGGTTGTCCTCGACAGGCTGGGCCTCAAAACCATCGGCCAGATTTTTGACATACCGCGCAGCACGCTGCGCTCACGTTTCGGCGGAACTGTGTGCGAGCGGTTGGAGCAGGCGCTTGGCCTCGCGGGGGAGGGATTGACGTCGCTTGCTTATGAGCCGGTCTATGCCAGCCGGATAGACTTTGCCGAGCCCGTCACCAGTCTTGACGCCATCGCGCACGTGACGGGGCGTCTGATCGAACAGGTGGCGGCGCAACTACGCGGCGATGGGAAGGGCGGGCGACGCTTTACGCTCAGCGTGTTGGATACGCAAGGCGCGCTAACGGATTTGAACCTTGCTCTCGCGCGCCCGAGCCATGCGCCGGACCATATCGCGCGCGTGTTCAAAGAGCGCTTCGCTGCGCTGGAGGGCCGCTTCGACGAGACGCTCGGATTTGACGCGGCGGCGTTGCGAGCGCGGCGGACTGAGGTCATTAAGCCTGAGCAAAGCGATCTGACCGTGGGCGGCGATGACTGCGCGAGTGATAAACACATGCTCGGCGCTCTCTTCGACCGCTTGAGCGCAAGGTTGGGAGAGGGGGCTGTGAGCCGCTTTGCGAGTCTGCAAAGCCACCTTCCAGAGCGCGCATCGATCTCGGTTCCAGTGTTGCATAAAACCGCGCCGCCCGTTAGGCCGATAATCGGACCACGGCCGTTTCTGCTGCTTCCCCGCGCCGAACCTGTGACCGTCATGGCTGAATTGCCCGACTATCCGCCGCGCCGCTTCACCTGGCGGCGGGTGCATCACCGCGTCCTCAAAGCGGAAGGGCCGGAACGCATTGAAGGCGAATGGTGGAAACGGGGCGGCGATGAAGCCAGCCCCCGCGATTATTACACCGTGGAGGATGAGTTGGGCCGCCGCTTTTGGCTTTACCGCGAGGGCTTTTATGCGCCCGGTAATGATAGCCCGCGCTGGTTCATGCATGGATTGTTCGCATGAGCGCTCATGCTGAATTGGTCGCCATGAGCAATTTCAGCTTCCTGCGAGGGGCATCCCACCCGGAAGAAGTAGTGGCTCAAGCAAAAGCTTTGGGATTATCCGCCATCGCCCTTTGCGACCGGAACAGCCTTGCCGGCGTTGTCCGCGGCCATACTCAGGCTAAAGCAGACGGCATACAGTTCATCACCGGTTGCCGACTGATCCTCATGAATGGCATCGAGATCGCCTGCCTGCCGACCGACCGCGCCGCTTATGGACGCCTATGCCGCTTGCTCACCACAGGCAACCGCCGCGCGCCAAAATCCCAGTGTTTTTTATGGGTCGACGATCTGCTCGAATGGGGTGAGGGCCAGATTTTCATTGCGCTGCCAAAGCCTGCCTTGCAGCCGGACGCTGCGTTTTTAGAAACCCTGGCGGCATTGGCGAAGATATTCCGTGGCTCGGTTTATCTGGGCGCCGCGCCTCGACTGGACGGGCTCGATGCCAGGCGTTTCATGGCGCTGTCTCAGCTTGCCGAACAGACTGACGCGCCGCTCGTCGCCATCGGCGATTGCCTCTATCACCACCCCGACCGCCGACCCTTGCAGGATGTTCTGACCTGCATCCGCGAAAAATGCACCATCGGGGAAGCCGGGTTTCGGCTGGAGGCGAACGCCGAGCGTCATTTGCGCCCCGCCGCCGAAATGAGGCGGTTGTTTCGGGGTTATGAGCAAGCGGTCGCCCGCACGGTCGAGATCGCCGCCAAGCTCCGCTTCTCGCTGGATGAATTGAAATATGAATATCCGGATGAGCCCTACGAACCCTATTCGAGCCCGCAACAAGCGCTGGAGGCGCATGCATGGGAGGGCGCGAATGAAAAGTTTCCCGGCGGCGTGCCAGATAAAATCAAAGCCCAGATCGACCATGAATTGGCGCTGATCGCCGAACTCGACTATGCGCGCTATTTCCTCACCGTCTTCGACCTTGTGCGTCATGCACGAAGTTTGAAAATACTCTGCCAAGGGCGTGGCTCGGCCGCCAACTCCGCCGTCTGTTTTTGTCTTGGCGTCACATCCGTCAACCCGGTTGAAATCGATCTTCTGTTCGAGCGCTTCATCTCCTCCGAGCGGGGCGAGCCGCCGGATATCGACGTTGATTTCGAGCATGAGCGGCGCGAAGAAGTGATGCAGTATATTTACGATAAATATGGCCGCCACCGCGCCGGGATCGTGGCGACGGTCATTTGCTATCGCGACAAGATGGCGATCCGCGAGGTTGGCAAGGCGCTGGGGCTATCTGAAGACGTCATCGGCGCATTGTCCGGCATGCTCGCCTGGTGGTCGGAGGGCGTCACCGACGAGGACATTCGCGCGATTGGCCTCAACCCCGCCGACCGCATATTAAGCATGGCGGTGAGGCTTGCCCGGGAGCTGACTGGCTTTCCGCGCCATCTCTCCCAGCATACCGGCGGCTTCGTCATCACACGCGGATCGCTGGACGAGATCATCCCCATCGGCAATGCGGCAATGGCGGAGCGCACCATGATCGAGTGGAACAAGGACGATCTGGATGATCTGGGATTGCTCAAGATCGACGTTCTCGCGCTTGGCATGCTGACCTGCGTCCGCAAAAGCTTCGATCTGATCGAACAGCATCACCGCATTTCTTATTCACTCGCGAGCATCCCGCAGGATGACGAAAACACATACGACATGATCTGCAAGGCCGACACCATCGGCGTGTTTCAGATCGAGAGCCGTGCGCAGATGTCGATGCTGCCGCGCCTTAAGCCCCGTAAATTCTATGATCTCGTCATTGAGGTCGCTATCGTTCGGCCCGGGCCGATACAGGGCGATATGGTGCATCCCTATCTGCGACGACGCCAGGGGATGGAAAAGGTTTCCTATGAAAGCGATGCGTTAAAGGGCATCCTGAAACGCACGCTCGGTGTACCGCTGTTCCAGGAGCAGTGTATGAAAATCGCCATCGTCGCGGCGGGGTTTGCGCCATCCCGCGCTGATCAATTGCGCCGCGCCATGGCGACATTCAAAAAAGTCGGCACGATCCACACCTTCGAGCGTGATTTTCTCGATGGGATGCGACGTAACGGTTATTCGGATGATTTCGCGGCGCGCTGCTTCGCCCAGATCAAGGGTTTCGGCACCTATGGCTTCCCTGAGAGCCACGCGGCAAGCTTCGCCCTCCTTGTCTATGTTTCCTGCTACATCAAGCGCCATTACCCCGACGCCTTCGCCTGCGCGCTTCTAAACTCCCAGCCGATGGGATTTTACGCCCCCGCCCAGATCGTGCGCGATTTTCGCGAACACGGCGGCGAAGTGCGGCCCGTCGATATCAATCACAGCGATTGGGATTGCACGCTGGAGCGCGTCCAGCAAAAGTGGGAACCGGTTTTGCGTCCGGACGCGCGACCACACAAAAATACGCCGAGGGATAGCGGGGAAATCAAACACGCGCTTCGCCTTGGCTTCCGCGAAATGAAAGGGTTTTCCGAAACCCACGCCAAAAAAATTATGGCCGCGCGGGGAAGGGGCTACCGAAATATGGAGGACTTCGCCCGCCGCACAGAACTGCCCGTCCCCGCGTTGAAAGTGCTGGCCGAAGCCGACGCGTTCCGGTCGATCGACCTCGATCGGCGTGATGCGTTATGGGCGGTCTCGCGCTACGCCGAGATCGGAACGCCCTCGAACCTTCTGGCAGGATTGCCGCTTTTCGCGGCCCGCCAGACTGAGCCTTTGCCGGAGCAGGCGGAGGTTATCTTGCCGAAGCTTACACTGGGCGAGCACGTTTTGCAGGATTACGCCGCCATCCGCATGTCGCTGAAAGCGCATCCTGTCGCGCTGTTGCGACAAACTTTTGCCACTGAAGGCTATAGTCCCGCCAAGCAACTCGCCGCGATGGACAACGGCCGAACGGTGCAAGTTTCCGGCATTGTGCTGGTCCGCCAGCGACCGGGCAGCGCCAAAGGCGTCGTCTTTGCCACCCTCGAAGACGAAACCGGCGTCTCCAATATCATCATTTGGCCGAAGGTGTTCGAGCGCTTCCGCCGTGTCGTGCTCGGTTCTCGCCTCTTGGGCGTGCGGGGTAAGCTACAAAAAGAAAGCGGCGTCATCCATGTGGTGGCGGCAACGCTCACCGACCTTAGCCCGCATCTGGAAACCTTGAGCGAAGCCGTGCCGCCATCGGGCCATTTCCTCGCCAACGCCGACGAAGTGCGCCGCCCGGTGAATGAAGATCAGCGCCTGCATCGCCGGAGGCGTACCGTCACCGCCGAGGCAAAAATTCTGCCGAAAGGCCGCAACTTCCATTAAGCGGCCGATATTGATGCCGCCCGACAAGAACTAGCCGGGATCGGCAATCGTATCGGCAGCACAAACTCCATCTCATCCCTTGATACGCCGCGCGCTTTCTCAAGTCTGCATGACCGCTTCGTAGCGCCTCAAGGGACGCTGGCGCTTCTTGTGACCCTTGACCCGCTACCGCGGTCATGCCCCGCGTTCCCGCCGCTCGAGCCTCAAGCGGTCTCAAACGGGAGACGCCAGATGCCCTCATACGATCACTTGCAAGCTGACTGGAATGCCTTGAGCCTATCCGCCAAACGCCGCGAATGGCGACGTTATACGCGCGCCATCGACCAAGGCCGCCAGGGCTGGCAACGGTTTCACTTGATCCTCTGGACCGTCTGGCAATGCGGCGGGCCGCCGGACTAATAGCGGCACTAAATGTCTGAATTGGCGTCATTGCCCGCACTTCACCGTTGCCGTCTTGTCTCCTCCTTCGATTTCCCGCCTTTCCCAATGGTGGCGCAGCCCCTCGGCAAGCCATCCTGACTCACTCGTTTGGATAAAGGGAAGCGGCATTCATGAAGGCGAACGTCACTGCAGGATTGACCGCAACTTTGGGCGTCCTTGCCAGTCTGCAGCTAGGCACGCAATGGGCGGCGGCCAGTGTGCAATACTCACCCCAACTCGGGCCCCCGCTTGTCATCATCGGCCGCGTCTCTCTGTATGAACCCTGGCGGATTTTTGTCTGGCAAGTTCTCTATGACGCGGCAGCGGTCCGGCTCTTCGATGAGGGCGGCTGGATCGCGGCGGGCGGCAGCATCGCCGCCATCGCGCTCGCGCTGGCGTTTTTGCGTTTTCCGAACGCCGCCAGCAACCATCCATCCACCTTCGGCTCGGCGCGCTGGGCGCGGCCGTCCGAGATCGAAAAGGTCGGACTATTCACACCACGCGGCGTCATTCTCGGCCGCCTGGGGCCGGATTACCTTCGCCATGACGGTCCGGAGCACGTGCTCCTTGTAGCGCCGACGCGCGCGGGCAAGGGCGCGGGTCTGATCGTGCCGACGCTGCTCGTCTGGCCCGGACCGGTCATCGTGCATGACATCAAGGGCGAGAACTGGCGGCTGACCGCCGGGTGGCGGTCTCGCGGCTCCCGCATTCTAAGATTCGATCCAGCTGATGCCGCTTCGGCCCGCTTTAACCCGCTTTTAGAAGTCCGGCGCGGGCAGAGCGAGGTCCGCGACGCGCAAACCATCGCCGATAGTCTTGTCGACCCGGACGGCGCGCTGCAGCGCCGCTCGCATTGGGAGATCACCGCGCACGCCTTCCTCACCGGGCTCATCATTCATGTGCTGTATGCGGAGGACGAGAAGACCCTGGCGCGCATGGCGCATCTGCTTTCCGATCCCGCCCAGCCCGTCGATAGGCTGCTGGAGGCGATGCGATGCACGCCGCATCTGGCCGGCAAGCCCCACCCCGTCGCTGCCGCCGCTGCGGCTGAGTTGCTGAACAAGGCTGAGAATGAACGCTCCGGCGTCATCTCAACGGCTGTCAGTTTCCTCAGTCTCTACCGTGATCCGGTGATTGCGGCGGTCACCGCCGCGTCCGACTGGCGGCTCGACGATCTGAAAGATATGCGCCAACCGGTCTCGCTGTATCTGATCGTCTCGCCGTCCGATCTCTCCCGCACGCGCGGCCTCATCCGTCTCATTCTCAATCAGATCGCGCGACGGCTGACCGAGACATTGCCCGCATCCCCGCCAGAGACGCCGCTGCTTTTGATGCTGGATGAGTTTCCGGCGCTCGGCCAACTCGATTTCTTCGAGACCGCGCTAGGCTTTCTGGCCGGTTACGGCGTGCGCGCCATGATTGTCGCCCAGTCGCTGCATCAGATCGAGAAAGCCTACGGGCCAAATCACGCCATTCTGGACAATTGCCATGTCCGGGTGGCTTTCGCGCCCAATGACGAACGGACGGCGAAACGCATCTCGGATTTGCTTGGGGTCACGACGGCCGTCAGAAACCAGAGCAGCTACTCAGGGAAACGCTCCTCCGCCTGGTTGGAGAACACCAGCGTCGCGCGGCAGGAGGCGGCGCGGCCGCTGCTGACGCCGGGCGAAGTGATGCAATTGGCGGCCTCGCACGCATTGATTTTTATCTCCGGATTGGCCCCGATTCAGGCGCAAAAGATCCGGTATTTCGAGGATGCGAATTTCACCAAACGGCTTTTGCCCCCGCCCGCCGATGCGGTTCGCGCAAGCCCTCCGCCGCACGACTGGGTCGATCTGCCTGCAATGATGCCAGCGATCAAGCCAGCGCCCTCGGCCGTCCATAGCGACCTGCGAAACCTGGATGAGGGCGAAACCGCCAAATCGTCCTCCAGCCGCCGCAAAGCGGCTGCCCCGCGTCGCACCCTGCCATTGTTCGAGAGGGAGCCATGAAACGCCGCATCTGCAGCTATATCTCGGACGCGACTGGCGACCGCCTGGACATGGCGGTGAAAAAGCCGGGCCTCACCAAATCCGCGATCATCGACGAGGCGCTGAAGCGTTATCTCGATCCGCAGCGCGATCAAGGTCTCGACGCCGCGCTCATGCGGCGGCTCGACCGGCTGACCCGGCGGCAGGGACTGATTGAGCGCGATGTCGCGATCGCAACTGAAACCATCGCGCTCTTTGTTCGCTATTTTCTCACCATAACGCCGCCGCTGCCGCAGGCCGAACAAGAGGCCGCACGCATGGTGGGGAGGGAGCGGTTTCAAGTGTTCGTGGCGCAGGTCGGGCGACGCCTTGGCTCCGACCGCCGGCTTGTCTCCGAGGTCCTTGAGAGCATCGTCGCGGAAAACCCGGGATTGTTCGCCGCCGCCGCCACCGACGAAGGCGAAGATTTGGATGATGAACAAGACGACGGTCCGGAGTCGGCCGATGATTGACGATGGCCTTGACCTCGCGGCGGAAGCCACCCAGCGCCGCGGCGCCATGCTGAAAACCGCCTTCGGCCCGGCGATTTCCTCGGCGCTCAACGACCCCTTCGTCATCGAGATCATGGTCAATCCCGATGGCCGCCTTTGGCTCGATCGCACCGATCAGGGCCGCATCGATACGGGAGAACGCCTCAGACCGTCTGAGACCGAACGCATCATCCGGCTCATCGCCGCCCATATCGGCCAAGAGGCTCATGGCAAAGCGCCGGTTGTCTCAGCCGAGTTGCCGGGCACGGGCGAGCGCTTCGAGGGCATACTGCCGCCGGTCGCGCCAGCGCCCTGTTTCGCCATCAGAAAGCCCGCCGGCGTGATCTTCCGGCTGGAGGACTATGTTAGCGCGGCAATTTTGACCGAGGTCCAAGCGAATATCCTGCGCGATGCGATTGCAGAAAAGCGCAACATCGTTGTCGCCGGTGGAACGGGTTCGGGAAAGACGACCCTTCTCAATGCCTTGCTGGCCGAGATCGCCGAGCGCGACGAGCGGGTTATCATTCTCGAGGATACCCGCGAGTTGCAATGCGCCGCCAGAGATTGCGTGACCTTGCGCACAAAATCGGGCGTCGCCAGCCTCGGCGATCTGGTGCGCTCAACGCTTCGCCTCAGGCCAGACCGCATTGTCGTCGGCGAGGTTCGTGGCGGCGAAGCGCTTGATATGCTGAAGGCCTGGAACACCGGCCATCCGGGCGGCCTAACGACGTTGCATGCCAATTCCGCGCGAGCCGCTCTCGACCGGCTGGAGCAATTGACGCTCGAGGCCGTCGCCATTCCCCCACGCACACTCATCGCTGAGGCGATTGACATCATCGTTTTCCTGAGCGGCCGTCACGCGGCGCGCCGGGTGGAAGCCATCGCTCGCGTCGACGGCCTCGATGCGCATGGCGGCTACGCGCTTCGCCTTCTCGACGAGACTGACGCCGCCGGAGACTAAGGCCGCCGATGACGGCGCAAGGACATTCGTCGCCTGTTTGAACTCGCATAAAGCCGCTTCCGGTAACGCCCCTTCAATGCGGGGTGGAACGAGGGAATAGCCCGGCGCGAGCGCGGACGCCGCAAGCCCCAGCCCGCGCCTCGGCGATGAGGCTGCAAGACAGCGGCCGGAG
>JBGSLP010000135.1:0-6645 GCA_041740655.1 Alphaproteobacteria bacterium | reverse complement strand
TAGCGGGCGTCGCGGGCGGCTTTCTGTTCGGCGGCGAGCCGGATTTTCTCGGCGGCCTCCGCTGCTTCGCGCTCTTCGGCGGCCTTCAATTCAGCGGCCTCTCGCGCGATACGCTCTTCGATTTCGCGCTTCTGCGCCTCGATCTTGGCGGCCTTGCGTTCGGCCGCGCGCACTTCCCGAGCTTCGGCGGCGAGACGACGGGCCTCGCGCTGGGCCACGACAGCCGGATCGTCCGGCGAGGGGCGCGCCTTGAAGCGTTCGAGGAGAGCCTGCTTCGCGCTGGCGGCAGCGTCCTGACGGTCGCTGAAAGTATCGCCTTTAACTCGTTTCATTGGTCTCCAGATGATGTATCAGTTGTAACAAGGTAAAAAGCCGCCCTGCGAGAGAGCGGCTTTGGCGTAAGAGCGCGTCGATGCGCCGTAAGACAAAAATCAGGCAGCCTGAATGTTGCCGACTGCGATTTTGCCTGTGCGGCGGTCTTCCTGAGTGTCGAAAGAGACTTTCTGGCCTTCGACCAAACCACGCATGCCAGCACGCTCAAGCGCTGTTGCGTGGACGAATACGTCCTTGCCGCCGTTGTCCGGCTGAATGAAACCGTAGCCTTTTTGGTCGTTATAGAACTTAACCGTGCCCGTCTGCATTGAATTTCCTTTATAAGTCATGGCGCTATTGAGCGTAGGCACACGGCAAAGTCGCGTCCAGAAGCTCAGTTTTTCGATACCGGAGAAGGTCGCGGGGCACGCTTGGACACACCAAGGCATGGCGGCCCGAGAATCCGCCCAAAATCGATGCGGGCAGTATAATTGCAGCAGGCGCAAATCACAAGAGGGTGACTCGCGCTTTGTGATGGCGTTACCGCTTCCTACGAACCAGATTTTGATCGAACTTGGCCGCGCTTTCGGCAAGGCACGGCTTCAAGATATATCGCGCAAGATGCGCCACGACTGGCACGCAAACCCCGTCGCCCGCCAGATGATAAGCGTCGTTATAGCGGGCGGGCAGCTTATAGCTTTCAGGCAGGCCCATCAGGCGCGCCGCCTCACGCGATGACAGCAGGCGGGAACGAACCTCGTCTCCTTCGACAACGAGGATGGTCTGGCGGCTCGAACCGCCGCGCGGCGTGCGCAGGCATCCGGATACGCCATCGAAGCGCACCTCCGCCCGCTGAATTTTAGCGCCCGCCTCAATGCGGATACGTTTGTAAATCGCGCCGACGCATTTTTTGCCTGAGGCTAGCGCAGCCTGCACTTTCGCAGCGTTTCTCTCGGACATCATGGCGAGGATAGTGGCTGTAACGACCGGCGAATGCCACTCGACATCTGCGGGGTTGTCTTCGACGAGGTCGCCCAGTATCCGGCTGCGCGGCGTTGGCGTCGCCGGGTTCCACCATATCCAGCTGTCTTGAGCGTTTGCTGGCAAACGAGCCTGCGCGGCGACCAGCGTTTTGGGATGCCACGGGGAAGCCGACCCGCTCGCACAGAGTCCACTCGGAGGTGCAGCGCCTCCTTCGATCGCGATGAAAAACACGCGCTGGCGGCTCTGGGGAACGAACAGTTTGGCGTCCACCACCAGCGCGCCGAACCGATAGCCGCCGCCGACGAGCGCTGCGCAAATCGCCGCGAAGTCTTCACCCCGGCGAGAGGTGAGCGTGCCCAGCACATTTTCCAGCACGATCATGCGCGGGGCGCGGCCCTCCCGCTTCAGTTGCTTCATCAATCCCCAGAACGCCCAGAATGTGCCCGAACGCGTTGCGCCGTCCATGCCGCTTCTAGCCCCCGCCAGCGATAAATCCTGGCAGGGGAACGATGCCCACGCGAGATCGGCGCGGCCTGGAAGGTCTGAGGTTTTAACAGCAGCGATGTCGCCGCAGACGAAATGGTCAGCGCCCCAGTTATCAGCGTAGGCGGCGGCTTTCATCGGGTTGAAATCGTTTGCGAAAAGGCATTGCCAGCCGTCGCCCAGCCCTGCCCGAGCCATGCCGCCGCCAGCGAAAAACTCGTAGAAAGTATGGCGCTCGCCACTCATCCGCGCTGCTGCCCTGCCGATTCTGCGTGCAGGATAGCATGGCGCGGCAAGCCGCAGACCGGCTTACTTTTTTGTCGTCAGTTTTCTTGAAAGTCGCCCGATCGCGTAAAGGACGAAAAACGGCATAACGCCTACGATGAGCACAATCAAAAGTAGTTCTAGCATGATGGAATCCGAAGAAAAGAATACGAACAGATTGAACAATATTACGGGAAATGCCGTAGCATGGGCGCTGCGCAAATCCGCCTGCGCCGTTTCGCCACAAACCGCGCATTTATGCAGATCGCAATGGTTGCGCTTGCCAAAAGTCGCCAGCCGCTGACAATACATAAAAAACATAGTTGGGGAGGTTCGCCGATGAGCCGTTACGCCGAAGTTTACGCTGGGTGGAAGCGCGATCCGGAGGCTTTCTGGGCCGAGGCGGCGCGCGAGATCGACTGGATCAAACCGGCGGAGCGCATCTTTGATGCGACCCAAGGCCTTTATGGCCGCTGGTTTGTCGGTGCGGAGTGCAACACTTGCTGGAACGCGGTTGATCGACATGTGGCGACGCGCGGCGACCAGACCGCGCTGATTTACGACAGCCCCATGACCGGCCAGCAGCGTAAGTTCACCTACGCCGAGCTGCTCGACGAGGTCGCGACGCTCGCCGCCGTCATCGCGGATAGGGGCGTCGTCAAAGGCGATCGCGTCATCATCTACATGCCGATGATCCCCGAGGCCGTTTTCGCGATTCTCGCTTGCGCGCGGCTGGGCGCCATTCACTCGGTGGTGTTCGGCGGCTTTGCGGCGAACGAACTGGCGACCCTCATCAATGACTGCACGCCCAAGCTGATCCTTTCGGCCTCATGCGGCATCGAGCCGGGGCGGATCGTCAAGTACAAGCCGCTGCTGGACGGCGCCATCGCTCTCGCCGCGCACAAGCCGGATGCATGCATCGTCTATCAGCGTGCGCAGGAGCGCGCCGAGCTTGCGGCGGGCCGCGACTTTGACTGGGCGGAGATCGTCGGCAAGGCCAGGACAGAAGGACGCCGCGCGGACTGCGTGCCGGTGCTGGCGACCGATCCGCTTTACATCCTCAACACTTCCGGCACCACCGGCGCGCCGAAGGGCGTGGTGCGCGACAATGGCGGGCACATGGTCGCGATGAAATGGACGATGTGGAACCATTATGGCGTCCAGCCCGGCGAGGTGTTCTGGGCGGCGTCGGATGTCGGGTGGGTGGTCGGCCATTCGTATATCGTCTACGCGCCGCTGCTGCATGGCTGCACCACCATCCTGTACGAGGGCAAGCCAGTCGGCACGCCGGACGCCGGGGCATACTGGCGCGTCATCGAGGAGCATGGCGTGGCGGCCCTGTTCACCGCGCCGACAGCCTTCCGCGCGATCAAAAAAGAAGACCCCGATGGCGCGCTCATCGCAGGCTATAACCTCTCCAAATTTCGCATATTGTTCCTCGCGGGCGAGCGCGCCGACCCGGACACGGTGAAATGGGCAGAAAACCTGCTCCAGCGTCCAGTCATCGACCATTGGTGGCAGACGGAGACGGCGTGGGCCATTGCCGGCAATCCCGTTGGCCTTGGGCAATTGCCCGTGAAGCACGGCTCGCCAACCGTCCCCATGCCCGGCTACGATCTGCGCGTACTCGACGAGGGCGGCCGCGACGTTGCGCCCGGCGTTAGCGGCGCGCTCGCCGTGAAACTGCCGTTGCCGCCAAGCTGCTTCCCGACGCTCTGGAACGCCGACGATCGCATGCGGGAGGCGTATCTCGCCGAATATCCCGGCTATTACAAAACCGGCGACGCGGGCTTCATCGACGCGGACGGCTACGTTTTCGTCATGGCGCGCACCGACGACGTGATCAACGTGGCGGGCCACCGGCTTTCGACCGGCGCTATCGAGGAGGTGATCGCAAGCCATCCGTGCGTCGCCGAATGCGCCGTGACTGGCGTCGTCGACAGCTTGAAAGGCGAGGTTCCGGCCGGGTTCTTCGTGCTGAAGCGGGGGGTGACGAAAACCGACGCCGAAGTCGAGGCCGAGGTGGTGCAACTGGTGCGAGACCAGATCGGCCCCGTCGCCGCGTTCAAACTAGCCGTCTGCGTCAGGCGTCTGCCGAAAACCCGATCCGGCAAAACCCTGCGCGCCACCATGGGCAAAATCGCCAGCGGCGAGCCATTCAAGATGCCCGCCACCATCGATGACCCCGCCGTGCTTGACGAAATTGCTGCCGCGCTTCAAAACCGCCGGTAGATAACAGGGGGCGGCGATGCAGGACATTCAACCGTGGCTAAGCGTGGCGGGCATCACTATTGACCTGATTGGCTTCTGCATTCTCCTGTGGGAGTGGTGGCTGGCGTTCTTCAACGAGGAGAACCAACTCGGCTTCCAGCGCCGCCTGGAGCAGGAACGCAACCGCCGCGCGTTTCACCAAGCAAATGTCAACAATCAGCTGCGCCAACATCTGGAAACATCCGGCAAGATGATGGACGATATGGCGTTGCGACGCGCGTGGGACGAGCACGCTGGCACCATGCGCCGCCGCAAGCCCGCGTTCATGGCCGCCGCCGTGCTGATCGTCGTGGGGTCGCTCCTGCAGGTCGCCGGGGCGTGGCCGACCTGAGGCCTTTGCAACCTCGGACCAACCGCCAGCGCAGGGTGACAAGCTGGCGGCTGGGATCGATGCTACATCGACGCCCGATCAGCGGAAACGCGCGCGTCGTGGGTCATGTAGAGCGGCAGTTCCATCTGGCGTGCAACTGGCTGGCGCGAAACTGGCTCGCTTGAGCCTGGGGCCGCTCGCAACCGCTTTGGCGCAAGGGCGCGCGCCAGAACCTCGCGTCGACTCTCCGCGATAAAGCGCTGCTGCTCCTGCCGACGCGCCTGCAGCCTCTCCATGACGTCACCGACAACTGCGCCAAGCTGGCGCCACTCCGCATTGGTTTCCACTGTGCACTCTCCACACAAACTAACTCAACAAAACCATCGCTGAATTACGCCGTACTTGATTCGCGACTGCCTATAGGGAGAGGTGATTCGGCGGCGCAATTGTGACACCGCAAGGAAAATGTGGATAAGCCGCTAATTTATTTTAGAGCGATGAGTTGCGCACGATCACCGCTATCTTCAGCCTTTTCGCATTTAAGGTTGGCGAATGTTGGTCTCGGATTGTAAGGGCTGTGGACCGACATAATTGTGGACGTTGGCTTTGAGGTAAAAATGCAGCGCCAAGAACGCCGCAAGCCCTAGCGAAAACAGCGCGTTATAGCCTGCAAAGGAAAGCCCGAGAAACCGTCCAGCCGCCTCGTCGCATCGAACGACTTGCGCAGCCTGCATGCGTTCTATGAGCGATCCCGCAGCATCGGCCGCGGCACCTCCGCCCGCGCACGCATCCGGACCCGGCCACCATTTCCACTCGACGCCCGCGTGGTGAACGCCCATCGCGGCGCTTGCCATCAGCGTCAGGAAAGCGACTGCAAGAGCAATCCGCGCAAAAAGCGCTCCGAATACGAAAGTGCGTATGGTGCCACCTTCAAAATCCGACAACTTGCTCAAATCCGGTGGTTTCGCAAAATGCAAGGCGCAGAGCGCTGCAGCCGACAGCGCGATCAGCGCGTAATATGGCCAGCGCTGCTGGTAGCATAGCGGGCACGGCTTCAGGCCGCCGATGTGCTCGAAGGCGAGTGCGACGCCAAGCGCGGACGCTGTAAGCGCGAGCAGGATCGCCCACACCGATTGATCGTCTAAATCGCCCACCCAGCGCAAACCTGCACTCCTAAGCTAAACAACGAATTTCACGACCACGAAACCTACCACCGCAACGACGCCCACGGTCGCCATCACCCACTCCAGCTTATGCTCGATGAACTCGCGGATCGGCTCGCCGTAGGTTTTCAGCAGCCACGCCTCCAGGAAAAAGCGGGCGCCGCGCGTGATGATCGACAGCAGCACGAACATGAGGAAATCATAACCGGCAATGCCGCTCGCGATGGTCACAAGTTTGTAAGGGATCGGGGTCAACCCTTTGATGAGAATGATCCAGGCGCCCCATTCGGCATACCAAAGCTTGAACTGCTCGACCTTGTCGCCGTAGCCGTAAACGTTGATAAGCCACTGCCCGACCGACTCATAAAGCAGATAGCCGATGCCATAGCCTGCGATGCCGCCAGCCACGGACGCCGCCGTGCACCATGCTGCGATCTTGAACGCACGCTCCCGCTGCGCCAAGATAATGGGGATCAACAGGACGTCCGGCGGAATGGGAAAAAATGAGCTTTCGGCGAAAGATACGGCGATCAGCGCCATCAGCGCGTAAGGCTTTGAGGCGAACCTCATCGTCCAGTCATACAATCCCCGCAGCATTGTCCGCCCCCGCCGTTGTCTGCACCTCACTATAAGGCCGGGCGCCCTTTGTCCACGGAGTAAAACGCGCGCGGCGTCCCCGTATCGCGTGGCGGCGGTTGACGTCGCGAAAACCATGGGTATGATCCGGCGCTTAAGCCAGCGGCGGCCCCCGTGGCGGAACCGGTAGACGCGGCAGACTCAAAATCTGTTGTCTGTAAGGACGTGCCTGTTCGACTCAGGCCGGGGGCACCACCCGCCAGCATCAATCGTGACGGGGAT
>JBGSLP010000134.1:0-1765 GCA_041740655.1 Alphaproteobacteria bacterium | reverse complement strand
GGAGCGTTTTATGTCCTTGGCCACCTCCTATCCGACATCGTCAGACGACGTCACTCCGACCGACAGGATTTTGTCGATCATCGCGGGAGCCAGTGGTGATCCCGTGCTGCTCAAATTCGCAAAATTGCTGCTGCAGGATGTGGACGAAGCGGAGGTGACGACCAGCGCGCCCGGCGAAATCGCGGCGATGGCGACGGACGCCTTCGCGTTCTTCAAAAGTCGCCCATCTGCGGGAGCGTCCATCCGCATCGCCGACGCTGGCGATCACGAGGGACGCCGGCGGATTTCCGTCATCGAAGTCATCAACGACGATATGCCCTATCTGCTCGACACCGTGCTCGCCGAGTTGCGAGAGGCGGGCGTGGCCGTACATCTCGTCGCGCACCCGATCATGACGGTCACGCGCGATGGGTCAGGTGCGCTGACGCATTTCGGAGACGCCGCTTTGAACGGCGCCGGTTCTCGGCGTGAGAGTTTCATTCATCTCCATACGAGCCGCGTTGAGGGCGTCGAGGCGCGGCAGGCGCTGCTTCAGCGTCTCGAAAGCGTGCTCGGTCAAGTGCGCGCCGTCGCTTCCGATAATGCCGCAATGCTGGCGCGGCTGGAGGCATGCATCGCGGCGTATGAGGCGTCACCGCCACCGCTGCCTGTCGACGCCATGGGCGAGGCGATCCATTTCCTGAAGTGGATAGCGGCGGGCAATTTCACCCTGCTTGGCGCACGCTCTTACGACTTCGTGGCGGGCAACGGCATGGGCGAGTTGCGTCCTATCGCATCGTCCGGCCTGGGGCTGCTGCGCGATCCCGGATTGACAGTTCTGCGGCGTGGCGGCTCCGGCGTGAAGCTGACCGCTGAAAGCCGGGAGTTTTTCCTCTCATCGACCGCGATCGTCTTCGCCACCGCCAATGCGCGCTCGACCGTCTACCGGCGCGGATATATGGATTCGATCGGCGTCAAAACCTATTCCGCGACCGGCGAAGTGACCGGCGAAACGCGCTTTGTCGGCTTCTTCTCCACGGCGGCGTTCATCGGCTCCACGCGTAACATTCCCCTCGTGCGCCTCAAGGTCGACAACGTGCTGCGCCACGCCGGGCATGCACCGGAAAGCCATTCCGGCAAAACGCTTTCCTACGTGCTGGAGACATTACCGCGCGGCGAGCTTCTGCAGATTTCGGACGGGCAATTGCTCGAATGGACGACCGCGATTGCGCAGTTGACGCTCAATCCCCGCACGCGCGTTTTCGTGAGGGAGGATGAGTTCGGCCGGTTCGTATCCGTGCTCGTTTACGGCCTGCGCGACCGGTACAACAGCTCGGTGCGCGAGAAAATCTGCAAGTTTTTCGCGGACGCCTATGGCGGTACAATGGCGTCCTTCACGCCGTTTTTCCCGGATGGCCCGATGGTGCGGCTCCAGATCCTCATATGGCGGGAGGAGGGCGACCTGCCGCGCCACACGCAGGATTATCTCGAAAAGTCGGTCGAGAACATCGTTCGCACCTGGCGCGATGAACTGACGACGCGGCTTCAGCTTTATTATGGCGACGCAGCCGCGCCGCGAATCGCGAAATATCTGGCGGCGTTCCCGGCGGGTTACGAGGAAACCAACCGCCCGAGCCGCGCCATTGAGGATATCCAGCGTCTCGATGCCCTGACGCCAGAAAACCCCACCGCCATCGACATTTTCAGCGATGTGGAAGGGCCGACCAACCGACTGCGCGCGACGCTCCATCAACTGGACGAGCCTATCGCCCTCAGCCGCCGCGTG
>JBGSLP010000133.1:0-8833 GCA_041740655.1 Alphaproteobacteria bacterium | reverse complement strand
CCTTTCACCTCACGGCCCTCATAGGTCAGCTTGACCTCCTCGACCTTGGTTTTGTCACGAAACGCCTCACGGACGCGATTGCGGAAATATGTGGCCTCGCCTTTAATGTAGCGCTTCATGCGGGATAGGTCCCACTCCAGGAAAAGCGCGGCAACGATGTTGTGTTTCGTGTTGGTCATCGGGCCGTGCGTGCGGCCTCTTTCGCCGGTGAACATATCGAAAGTGATGTCGCGCAAGTCAGCGGCGCCGCTTTTGCTGGGCAGGATATTCAGCGTCGCCTGATCAGTGAAGCTTTCGCCAAATGTTTCTTTATTAGATGTCTTGATTTCAAGCGAGTAGACAACCTTGCCAGTCGGCAGCGCTTCAAGATAAGGGGCATCAAAAATCAGCGACTGCGCGTCCTTCTGGTCGCTGGTTGCCTGCGCGGATGGGCTGAGAAGAACTGCGGCGACAACTGCCGCCGCCCACACGGCGCGTGCGCCTGAAATATAACTCATAACTTTCATTCTCCGTTTCCTCTTGCGTCGCGCTTGATATACGCGCGCCTCGTTGTTTTTGGTTGTATCGCCTGAGGCGGAGTTCGCAAAGTCAATACTCCGCTAGGTAATTAAGGACGAGCTCGGCTGATGACTTCAGTCGAGCCGGAGTACGAAGCCTATGCCGCGCACGGTCTGGATGATGGGCCGCCCGCCGCGCCCAAGGCCAGCGAGCTTCTTGCGCAGATAGCCGACATAAACATCCACGACATTGATCGACACGCCGCCTTGACCTTCCCAGAGCGCATCGAAAATCTCGGCGCGCGACATGGCCTCGCCCTCGTGCTTGACGAAAAGCTCCAGCAGTTCGTACTCACGCTCGGTCAGGTCGATGCGTTTGTTGCGCCATTCCACCTCGCGCAGCTTCGGATTCAGCAAAAGGCCGTCCGTTGCGCGCTTTTCCGGCGAAAGGTTGGCGGGGTCTTTCTGCGCCTGACGCCGTTTCTGCGCCTTGACCCGCGCGAGAAGCTCCTGAAACGCAAACGGCTTTATCATGTAGTCGTCAGCCCCCGCCGACAGCCCTTCGACGCGATCGTTTACGGCGTCGCGTGCGCTCAACATGATGATCGGGGCCGACATATTCACGCCCTCGGACCTCAGCCGGCGGCAGACGTCTATGCCGGACGCGCCCGGCAGGATGATATCGAGGATGATCGTGTCGTATGCAGTATTGCGCGCAGTTTCCAGCGCCGCCTCGCCGGAGTTTGCGCAATCGACGGAGTAGCCTTCCTGCTCGAAGCCTCGCTTTAGCAGGGAGGATATATCCTCGTCGTCTTCAACGATCAGTATCGACATTCAGAATCCTAGTTGCGCTGATTTGCATCAGCGTCGTGCGCCCGGCTTCCCAAGTCAATCCTGTTTAGCGTAATGATGACGGAAAGCCCGGGGCGATCGCTTTTGCCGTTTGCGCCGTTCAGTCGGCCGGGGCTTTCGAGCGCTATGTGGCCTTTGTGTTCCTCGACCACCCATTTTGCCAGCGCGAGACCGACGCCATGGCTCGTCTCATTGCCGGCGGGCTGGTTTTTCCCGCTGAAAAAGCGGCTGAAGATGCGCGGAATTTCGTCTTTTGAAACACCACAGCCGCGATCGTTGATCTCGATCTTTATCGTGTTATCCGCATGCATAGCCTTCACAGCGATAAACTCGCCAGTAGCCGAATATTTGATCGCGTTCGCTATAACGCCAGCAAACACCTGCCGAAGCCAGTCCTTATCCCCGTTAACGTACAGGTCGCCCGGGCCAGCGTCCATCTCGACAGTCATGCCGCGCTGCCGGGCGAGCGGCGCCACATCTTCATATGCCTCGGTCAGCGCCGCGCCCACTTCCATGCGCGTGATGTTGAGGTCGATACGACCACTCTCTGAACGGGCGACCCGCAAAAGATCCTCGATCCGGCGGTTGAGGCGGCGCGCGCGCGTCTGGATCGTCTCTACGCTCTTCCGCAATGGCGGCGACAACTTATCGCCTGATTGGAGCAGCGTGACCTCCGCCTCGCCGAGGATGACGGTGAGCGGCGTGCGCAGTTCGTGGCTGACATCGGCGAAGAAACGCCGACGGTTTTTGTCGATCTCCTCAAGCTTTAGGTTCGCCGCCCGCAGTTCGGATGTTCGCGAATCGACAGTTTCCTGCAAATGAGATTGCGCATCGAGAAGCTTGCTCTCCCGCCGGGACAGGTTTATCGCCATGCGGTTGAAACTCGTCATCAGCAACGTGAACTCATCGTGGCCCTTCATGCGCAGCCGCGTATCGAGCTTGCCGCTCGAAATAGCCTTGGCTCCGTCCACGATTTCTCTCGTGCGCCGCAAGATGGACTGGACCGGGCCGAGATAGAGCAGCGCCGCAAGCGCCATCGCGCCCGACAGAACGGCTGTTGCGACGAGGGTGAGAGACTCTTTTAACTCCTCCATCTCCCGTCTGGTGCCGGTAACCTCGCTCCGTTCATCCTCGACGGCCTGCGCCAGCATGGGCGAGAAGCCTAGCCCAAAGACATCGAGGACGCGCCTCATGTTCTCGAGGGTGTTTCCGGCATCCTGGCCGCTTTCGAGGGTATTGAAAATCTGCCGATCGAGATTTTGAAACATGGCTCGCATGCGCGCGACCGATAATCCCTCAGTCGCCTCCGCGTTTTTTGCCTCATCCGTGTCGAGCAGGTTAACCTGCTTCTCGATGGATTTATCGAGAAGTTCGAAAATCGCTATGACCTGGCTTGTACTATTCGCAATGCGCGAGCGGCCTTCCTCAGGCGAGCGGCCGAGTTCATTGATAGCGATCGCGTAGTCGCTGATCCGGCCTGAAAGAAGGATGAGCAACTCAAGCTGCCCCTGCGAGGCTGATATGCGCTCCATGTAGTAATCCGCTTTGCGGATTCCATCAATTAACGCGAACCCGGTCGCCAGAGCCATGAGCGCGCTGCCGCCAACAAGCGCCAGCGTCTTGAAGCGCAGCGAGCCCAAAAATATGACAAGACGTCTAACAAAGGCTGGCATGACCACCGCTCACATAGGCATAATCCGCCGGTAGCGCCTTGGCAGCTACCGAACGGATAGGTCCGCGCCTTTCTGAGGCGCAGTCGTTGATTAGCTGCCGGCGGCTTCGAGGGTCTTCTTCAACTGATCGAGGCCTGCGCGATAGACGCCAGAAACAGCCTTGATAGCAGCTTCATCGTTCAGTTCTGGGGGCGGATCGTTGTTGGGATAACCCCGATAAAACGCGCCGTTCCACTCAACCAAAGTTTTCCCCCCGTCTCCGGCCTTGACCGTAATTCGTGAAGAATAATTCGTGACCGGAAGAACCGTCACTTCGACTTTGCTGATCGAATACGAGTAGGTGAGTTTTTCGGCTGCGTACGTTTCAAGCGTTTCGTTAATGGCCCCGCCGCCCTGAAGCGTCAGAACGCGCGTGGCTTTTGGCGTATTCCCGCCCTCGCCCTCGGTTTTCGCGACCGCCGGGTGCCAGGACATGTCCTGGAAATTGCCGACCTTGGCCCAGACTTTCTCCACCGGCGCGTTGATCTCGACACTTTCGCGCACCTTCTGGCGCGTAGGACCATGCGCCACCGCAGTCGACGCAAAAACCGCCAGCGCGGCGCTCAATATGACCCAACGTTTCCAACCCATGATGACCTCGTATTTTTGTTATGCAGACAATTGTTTAGTGGCGTCTTTGCGCAACTTGGCGAACTATAACGCTTTGCAGACGTTATTCAAAATCTGGTTGTATCCCCCTCTAAATCGATCCTGAAAGCTCGGCGACGCGGCGCGGCTTTGCTCGCGCATTGACCGCAGACGCCTGAATGATGAACGCGTCTGCGGGAGCGGCGCGCACAAGACCCCGAACCGAGTTGCCAAGCCAGACTGCGTCGGCGTCAGCCAGATCGCGCACGGTGAGCGCCGCCTCGGCGACGACGCCGGTTTCCAGCAATTCCTGCCGGAACGTGCCGGGTAGCAGGCCGCAGGCGAGCGTGGGCGTCAGCATGCGACCGTTCTTTTCGATGAAAAGGTTGGTGAAGCTGCCCTCCGTCAACTGCCCGCGCTCATTCAGGAAAACCACCTCGTCGATGGGAAGTCTCTGAGCGAGCCGAATCCGCTCGTTGTCGTAAAACTCGCGGCGCGTGGTCTTGTGGTAGAGAAACGGATTGGCCGAGTTCATGCGCGTCTCGGCGATCGCGAAGCGCAGGATGGCGTCGGGCGTCGGCTTTGATATTGGCGTCGACGTGACATTCGGCGCGCCGCTGGCGTCCAGCGTCAGGCGGACGCGATGCCATTGGCCTTCAAGCCGCTCGGCATGGCTTGCAAGCGATGCGCGGATCGCGGTTTCGTCGAACGCGAACGCAAAGTGCAGGGCGGAGGCCTTCAGCCGCGCCAGATGACGATCCAGCAGCCAGTATCCTGCGTCGCGCTCCCAGCGCAGGGTTTCAATCAACTGGAAGGGCGGAGTCGTGTCCGTCAGGAACCGCATTTTCAGGAGGCATTCGTCGTATTCGGAAGCGGCGTTGGAATCCTGCACGATGCCTGACCCGATGCCGATTTCGCCGCGCCCGTCCGCGCCGATCACCAGCGTGCGAATGGCCACGTTGAACACGCAGTCGCCGCCCGGCGCGATCATGCCGATAGCGCCGGTGTAAACGCCGCGCGGCTCATCCTCCAGTTCGTCAATGATCTCCATCGCCCGCACTTTTGGCGCGCCGGTGATGGAGCCGGGCGGGAAGATCGCTCGCAGCAGGGCTTGGAAATCCACGCCCTCGCGCAGATTCGCGGTGACGCCCGATGTCATCTGCAGCACGGTCTGGTAGGTTTCGACGGTGAACAGATCGGTCACCTCGACGCTGCCGATATCGGCGATCCGACCGAGGTCGTTGCGCATCAGGTCGACGATCATCAGGTTCTCGGCACGCGATTTCACGTCGCTCGCGAGCCATTTCGATAGCCGCGCGTCCTCGGCCGAATGCACGCCGCGCCGAGAGGTGCCTTTCATCGGCCGCGTTGTCGCGAGTCGACCTTCGACGGTGAGAAACAGCTCTGGCGACAGCGATAAAATCTGATGATCGGGCGTCGACAACATCGCGCCATAGGCCACCTTCTGCTTGGCGCGAAGGGAGCGATAAAGCGATACGGGGTCGCCAGCAAAATCGAACTTGGCCTTGAATGTCAGGTTGAGTTGATAAATGTCGCCCGCGCCGATATAGGCCAACGCTCGCGATATTTTCTCATTATAGGCCTTGAAACCCACCGAGGGCGTGATGCCGGAAATGCGGTGCTCGCTCTTTGCCCGCGCCGCAAGCCATTCGCCAGTTGTCGCCGCGTCCAATTCCTCGCGGCTTTTGAACAAACCCATCCAAAGGAGCGGGACTCCACGATTCGCGGGTAACTTCGGCGCAAGCCGTGGCTCGAACAGGTGGCCGAGTTCGTAGGAAAAATACCCCGCCGCATAGAGCCCGCTGTTCACCGCCTCCTGAATGCGGGCCAGCGCGCCATCGACGTCTGACGCCTCGCGCGCTTCGACAATCTCTACCGGATCGGCGAACAGGTACGATTTGCCGCCAGCGTCGAGGCTATTATCCAGAAGAACGAATGACATGCGCGCTGATCACACTTCCGCCAAGTTGTATTTTTCGAGGCTATCACATGATACAGCGCGGTCGATGCGTCAAGGAAGCCGCGCCGCTTTTCCCATTTCCGATTACCGCTGACAACGCGGACAAAAGAAACTCGACCGGCCGCTTTGCACGAGCCGCTCCACGACCCCGCCGCATCCTGCGCGCAGGCACGGCTCGCCAGTGCGCCCGTAAACGGAAAACGTATGCTGGAAATATCCTGGCGCGCCGCTGGCCCCGGCGAAATCGCGCAGAGACGATCCGCCCGCGAGAATTGCCGCCTCCAGAATGACGGGGATCGCTTCCACAAGCCGTTCGCAGGCGAGGGTCGGCGCGCCTGATTTCGTCGCCAGCGCGCCCGCTGCCCGCGTCGGCCGCAACCGCGCGCGAAACAGCGCCTCGCAGACATAGATGTTGCCAAGCCCGGCAATGATGCGTTGATCGAGCAGAAAGCTTTTCAGCGGTGCGGATTTGCCTGCAGCGCGGCGCGCGAGATAATGCGGCGTCAAACCATCGCCGAGCGGCTCGACGCCCATGTCGGCAAACAGCGGATGCACATCCTCGCGGCCCTCGATCAGCGTCATATAGCCAAAGCGGCGCGCGTCGTTGAACCGGATCGCCGCTCCATTGTCCAGCGCGAACAGCACATGATCGTGGATGGCGTTGCGCCCGAACTGATACACGAAATCGCCGGGGATGTTCGCCACGCCGCCCGGCGGTTCGATGGTGAAGCGCCCGGTCATGCCCAGATGCATGGCGAGCGTCACGCCGCTGTCGAGCCGCGCCATGAGATATTTCGCTCGCCGGTCGAGCGTATCGACGCGCCGCCCCGTCAGCCGTTCGGCGAACGCCTCCGGGAATGGGAACCGCAGATTCGCGCGCCGCAATTCGACGTGCGCAATTGTCGCGCCTTCCATGAACGGCGCCAGACCGCGCCTCACCGTCTCGACTTCAGGCAATTCGGGCATGCCGCATGCATAGCGCGGGGCTTGACGGCGCGCCACCGTTTGTATGTTTATTGAAGCCATGGCTGATAGCACGAAAAACACGTTCGGATTTGCAAGCGTTGCGGAAGAGGCCCGGCAGGGGCTGGTGAACTCCGTGTTCTCGCGCGTGGCGGATCGCTATGACGTGATGAACGATCTGATGTCGGGCGGCATGCACCGGCTGTGGAAGGACGCGGCGATCAACTGGCTGGCGCCGTCGCGCAGCGCGTCCGGGCAAAGCCTGCTGGATGTGGCGGGCGGCACCGGCGACATCTCCAAGCGCTATCTGGCGGCTGCGGCGCCGGACGCGCGCGCGGTGATCTGCGATATATCGGGCGAAATGCTGGCGGCGGGGCGTCGGCGCTTGGAGCCGAAAGGCTTCGGAGACCGTCTCCAGTTCGTGCAGGGCAACGCCGAAGCGCTCCCCTTTCCCGACAAGAGCTTCACGACCTACACGATCGCTTTCGGCATTCGCAATGTGACGCATATCGACCGTGCGTTGGTCGAGGCCTATCGGGTGTTGAGGCCGGGCGGGCGCTTCCTGTGCCTCGAATTCTCCGAGGTGCAAACGCCGGTGCTCGACAAGCTCTATGACGCGTTTTCATTCAACGTCATACCCCGGCTCGGCCAGGCCGTGGCGGGCGATGCGGAGGCCTACCGCTATCTGGTGGAGAGCATCCGCCGCTTCCCCAATCAGGAAAAGTTCGCCGGGATGGTGCGCGCGGCAGGCTTTGCCCGCGTGCAATGGCGCGACCTGACCGGAGGCGTCGCCGCCATGCACTCCGGCTGGCGGATTTAAAACCGCAAGCGACTGGCGCGGACGACGTGCGGCAGCACTTTCACGCTTTCGAGCAATTCGTCAGTGATGCGGTCATCGACGCTGACGAGCGCCACCGCCTTGCCGCCCGGCGCCTCCCGCCCCAGATTGAACGTCGCGATGTTCACGCCGCTGTTTGCGAATAGCGTGCCGAGCGCGCCAATATGGCCCGGCTTGTCGCCGTTCTCCGTGTAGAGCATGTGCGGTGAGAACTCGGCTTCCATGTTGATCGTCTGAATCTGGATGAGGCGCGGCTTGGCGTCGGAGAACACGGTGCCCGCGATGCGCCGCTCCCGGTTGGCGGTGCGCACGGAGACGCGCATATAGGTCTCGTAAGCCCCCTCCTGCCCGCGCCGCACTTCCTCGACCATCACACCGCGCTCCTTCGCGATGATGGGCGCGGAGACCATGTTGATGTCCTGCAACTGCGGACGCATCACGCCTGCGATGGCGGCGGAGGTCAGCGCTTTCGTGTTCATGTCCGCGATCTCGCCCGCATATTCGAGGCGGATCATGGTGATGCCCGTTTCGACGATCTGGCCGGCGAAGCTGCCCAGCAACTCGGCCAGCTTGACAAACGGGCGCAGGCGCGGCGCCTCATCCGCGCTGATCGACGGGAAATTCACCGCGTTCGAGATGGCGCCGGAGATCAGGTAATCGCACATTTGCTCGGCCACCTGGAGCGCGACGTTTTCCTGCGCCTCGTTGGTGGAGGCGCCCAGATGCGGCGTGCAGATCACGTTCGGCAGGCCGAAGAGGGGGCTTTCTGTGGCCGGTTCCGTTTCGAACACGTCGAACGCGGCGCCCGCCACCTGTCCGGCCTTTATCGCCTCGGCGAGGTCGCGCTCAACCACCAGACCGCCGCGCGCGCAGTTGATGATGCGAACCCCCTTTTTGGTTTTGGCGAGCGATTTCATGTTGAGGATATGGCGGGTTTTATCCGTCATCGGCGTATGCAGCGAGATGAAGTCGGCGCGGCGCAACAGGTCGTCCAGTTCGACCTTTTCGACGCCAATATCAAGCGCGCGCTCTGGCGACAGGAACGGATCGTAGGCGACGACTTTCATGCGCAGCCCCTGCGCCCTGTCGGCCACGATGGAGCCAATATTGCCGCAGCCGATCACGCCGAGCGTCTTGCCCGTCACCTCGACGCCCATGAAGCGCGCCTTCTCCCATTTGCCCGCCTGCGTCGAGCGGTCGGCTTCCGGGATTTGCCGGGCCAGCGCCATCATCAGCGAGATTGCGTGCTCCGCCGTGGTGATCGAATTGCCGAACGGCGTATTCATCACGATGATGCCGCGCTGCGTGGCGGCGGGCACGTCGATGTTGTCGACGCCGATGCCTGCGCGGCCGATCACCTTCAGCCGCTCGGCGCCGCGCAGCACCTTCTCCGTCACCTTCG
>JBGSLP010000132.1:0-1686 GCA_041740655.1 Alphaproteobacteria bacterium | reverse complement strand
AGCAGGAAGGGTATTTCTGATGACAGCGCTCGCAACTGCGGAACGCCTGAGCCCTGCAATCGAAACCGAGGCGGCGCCTGCGCAGAAAGGCCTGCTGTGCTTCCTCACCTGCGGCAGCGTGGACGACGGCAAAAGCACGCTTATCGGGCGCATGCTGTACGATGCGCGCGAGATTTACGACGACCAGCTCACGACACTGGAGGCGGACAGCAAGCGCGTCGGCACAACGGGCGGGGATATCGACCTCGCGCTGCTGGTGGACGGGCTGCAGGCCGAGCGCGAGCAGGGCATCACCATTGACGTCGCCTATCGTTATTTCTCCACCCCGCGCCGCAAGTTCATCGTCGCTGACACGCCGGGCCATGAGCAATATACGCGCAATATGGCGACGGGCGCGAGCGTATCGGACGTGGCGATCATTCTCGCCGACGCGCGCAAGGGCCTGCTAACGCAGACGCGCCGCCATTCCACCATCGTGCATTTGCTGGGCATCCGGCACGTCGTGCTGGCGGTGAACAAGATGGATCTGGCCGGATTTTCGCGCGAGATATTCGAGGCCATCGCCGCCGATTACGCGGAGTTCGCCAAAAACCTTGGTCTAAAAAACGTTACAGCCATCCCCGTCGCCGCGCGCTCGGGCGATAATGTGCTCAACCGCAGCGATAAAATGCAGTGGTATTCCGGGCCGACGCTGATGAGCTATCTTGAGGAGGTCGAGGTCGGCGGAGATGCGAGCGCCGCGCCGTTCCGTTTTCCTGTGCAGTTGGTCAGTCGCCCGAACGCCGATTTTCGCGGTTTCGCGGGCACGGCGGCGAGCGGGCGGATCGCGGCGGGCGACAAGGTTGCGGTGCTGCCGTCCGGGCGCACGAGTACCGTTGCACGCATCGTCACCTATGACGGCGATGAAGCCGCCGCGCACGCGGGCGATGCCGTAACCCTCACGCTCGCGGATGAGGTCGATGTCAGCCGAGGCGACATGATCGTTGCGGCTGGCGACCGCGCCGAAATAGCCGATCAGTTCTGCGCCAAGATGATCTGGATGAGCGAGGAGCCAGCGCTTCCGGGCCGCTCCTATCTCATCAAGCTGGGCACGCAGACCGCAACCGCCTCGATTAGCGCCCTGAAGCACAAGATCGACATCGACCGCTTCGAGCAGATCGCAGGCAAGCAGCTTGAGCTGAATGAAATCGGCGTGTGCAATCTCTCGACCTCGCGCCCGCTGGTTTTCGACGCCTATGGCGAAAATCGCACGACCGGCGGCTTCATCCTCATCGACAAGCTGTCGAATGCGACGGTTGGCGCCGGGCTTATCCAGTTCGCGTTGCGGCGCGCGGCCAACGTGCACTGGCAGGCGCTCGATCTGAGCAAGGAGGCGCGCGGCGTGGCGCTTGGGCAAAAGCCGTGCTGCCTCTGGTTCACGGGGCTGTCCGGCTCGGGCAAGTCGACCGTCGCCAATCTGCTTGAAAAGCGGCTGCATTCGCTCGGCCGCCACACTTACATTCTCGACGGCGACAACGTGCGTCACGGCCTCAACCGCGATCTGGGCTTCACCGACGTCGACCGCGTGGAGAATATCCGCCGCGTCGGCGAGGTCGCAAGGCTGATGGTGGATGCGGGGCTGATCGTGATGGTGTCGTTCATCTCGCCCTTCCGGGCGGAGCGGCAGATGGCGCGCGAGCTGTTCGC
>JBGSLP010000131.1:0-5791 GCA_041740655.1 Alphaproteobacteria bacterium | reverse complement strand
ATACGGTTCAATTTCGATTAAATTTCGTTGCCTTTGTGGTGGTAATGGGATGCGCATACAGACTACCCTAGGCTCAGCGCAAGGGGATATCTTACCCGCCGCGCAAGGTTCATGCAGCCCTTTTGTGTGCTAAAAGCCAAGAGTAACGCAACTGCGCGGAAAAAATGATACCTTCTGCAATTGGCGCTGTGGTTGCAATGGTCATAGGCATCGGCGGGTATTTCGCCGGTAGCCCGATTCTGCTTGGCCTTTTTGCATCGCTGCCCTTCGGCTCTACCGCCATCGGCGCAATTCCCGCTCTGGGCGGCTCCACACCGCTTATTTACACTGTTTTTGTAGGGCTACTCGTCGTAGTCACGGTTCTAAAGAGAGGTTTCCGGCGCAACCTAGGCGCGATATTCAAGCTGCACTGGACAGTTTGGGTTGCCGTGCTTTTGGGGATTTACGCCTTACTCAGCGCATTTATCCTGCCGCGTCTTTTCTTCGGGCAGACCACGATGTTTACCGTTGTCGAGGGCGCAGTAGTCGAGATGCCACTCACGCCGACCGGCGGAAACATTACTCAGACAGCCTACTTCATATTGGGAATTCTCGCTTTTTTCGCCGTGCGCATCGCGCTTTTGGATCCATCGCGCATCGAGGCTGTACGGCGGGGTTTTATAACCTTCGTCGTGCTTCACGTTGGCCTCGGCATCGTTGATCTTCTCGGCAAATTTGCGGGGCAGGGCGACATCCTGGCGCTGATCCGCACCGCGAACTATGCGCTCCTGACGAATGTCGAAGTTTCGGGTTTTTTTCGGATTTCCGGCGGATTTCCGGAGGCGTCTTCCTATAGCGCCACTAGTCTCGCCTGCATCGCTTTCACCTTCACATACTGGCGCACCACAGGATCAAAGATCGCGTTTGCGCTGACGGCGATCTTGTTCGTGCTCTTGATGCTGTCAACATCGACTACCGCTTATGTCGGGTTGGCGATTTTGGCTCTACTGGGAGCGGGCGCCATCGGAGTGGGCTTTCTCTCGGGCCGGGTTAAGGTTCAGGATGTTGTTCTGTTCGTGCTTCTGATCGCAGGGCTCGCTGTCGCCCTTGGCGCTTACCTTTACAACGAAAAGTTGTTTGATCCGCTTGTCGAACTCTTGCGCGTCATGGTGCTGGAAAAAGCGGACTCAGATTCCGGTCGGGAGCGCTCGCACTGGAATATCCAGAGCTTGCAGGCGTTTCTCGACTCCGACGGGCTGGGCATCGGTTTTGGCAGCTCTCGATCGTCAAGCTGGATCATCTCGGTGATTTCGCAGCTTGGCGTGCTTGGAACTCTGATGATGCTGGGGCTGGTCGCCGCGCTTTTGCGTGGAGCCTCTGGACTGCGCCTTGAGGACGAGAAGGAGGTGCATGGCCTCTTGGCTGCCTCGCAGGCGCTCGCTGTGGGCTGGCTGACCAGCATCTCCCTTTCCGGCGGCTCGGCTGATCCGGGCCTTCTGTTTTTTCTACCGCTTGCGGTGGTCCTCGGTTGCCGCGTCTATCTATACAAGGAATTTCAGCGTCGACTGATGAGTTTGCCGCCGCCCGTGACGAGCATTCCGTACCTTCCGGACGACGCCCTTATCCGATAGCGTGGCGCGCTGATAAAAAGCTTCAGTGGCGGTCGAGCTTAACAACTCGGCTTGATGTCACCTCAAGTTGGTCAACGCCGAATGCAATCAGGAAGCGCGTTTTCAAGGTCGCGTGCGCTGAAAAGTTTGCGCTCTCATCGGTTAATGAAACGTCGAATTCTGCATTTGCGCTCCCTGGGAAGTTTTGCGCATAGGTATCGAAAATGCGGTGTGCGACGGACGCCGCATCGATCTCCGCCTGGCTTTGCCGCCAACCATCTGCGCTTGCGGATAACGCGTGATTGAGCCGGTCGCGCATGTGATAGGCCTGCGAAATCTCGACCGCTGCACAAACGCCCAGCGCCAGAGGCAGAAACGCGGCTGCGAAAATGACGCTGACGCTGCCCCGCTCGTCATCACGCAGCCTTCGCAAACAGCGCACGCTAAACTCCCCGAAACTTTTCTGCGCCATCATCGTGAACGTCAGGCGTAAATAAATCGAGTATGTGCGATGCGGATCAGGCGGGTTCTCGGATTTTTGATGCGGAATAGCGGCGGCGGGGCGGCGCTGGAGTTTGCGCTGGTCGCGCCATTGCTCATCGCGCTGTGCCTGTTTGCCGTGACGGCGGCGGGGGCTATCGTCGACTATCGCCGCGTTATGGTTGCGGCCGAAGCTGGCGCCGACGCCGGCGCTGCCTCGCTTGCACACGAGGCGGACATCGAGGCCGTAGCCGCTTTGGCGTTTGGAGAGCGCGGCAGCGAGGGACTTAGCGTCGATGTTACATGCGAAGCTGGCGGCGGCTCATCGGGCATGGTCGTGGTCGAGGTTTCATATACTGCGCCCGAAACATTCATGCTTGGCGGCGCCATGACCATGAGCGCGCGCGGCGTTCGGGCGGCTCGCAGCGGCTCACACTGCGGGGCGCGGAGCTAGCGCTAGAAGTCCGAAACAATGCCCTTTTTTTCCCAATCGCCATACCGCGTCGGCTCCGGACCGCTCCGGCCGCCGACCTCCTTGGGCGCGTTATCCGTCGAGGCGGACGCCCTGCGACGTTCCTCCGCTTCCCTCAGCGCCCGCTCGGCTGCCGGAGAGAGCGTCGCAGCGTTCGCCTCCGCCTGCTGTGCAGGATTGGACTTTTCAGCTTTCTCATACTCGTTCTGCATACTCCAAGCACCTTCCTTCTAAGCTCATTTCATGCCTGCGTTCGGTCGCTCCCTTGATACGCGGAATTGACACTTATATAGCATGTGACTTGACTGTTTTTTATTCCGCCTCTGGAGGCAAGCCATGAATTATTTTCGCACCGCCGTACTGCTCGCTGCGCTGACCGCGCTGTTCGTGGGCATTGGGGGCGCAATCGGCGGCCAAAGCGGTATGATGATCGCGTTTATCGTCGCTCTCGGCATGAACGCCTTCGCCTACTGGAATTCCGACAAGATGGTGTTGCGCATGACCAACGCCAAGGAAGTCTCGCGTGAGAGTGCGCCGGAATATTACGACATCGTCGCGCAGCTGGCCGAAAACGCCGGTCTGCCCATGCCAAAAACCTACATCATATACGAGGATCAGCCGAACGCCTTTGCGACCGGCCGCAACCCGTCGAACGCGGCTGTGGCGGCAACGACCGGGCTTCTTGACATATTGAGCAAGGAGGAAATTGCGGGCGTGATGGCGCATGAGCTGGCGCACATCAAGAACCGCGACATTCTGACGATGTCGATCGCAGCGACGATTGGCGGAGCCATCGCGATGCTGGCGCAGTTCGGTGGCCTGTTTGGCGGCGGCAACCGTGACAACAACGGCAGCCCTTTCGGATTTATCGGGTTATTGGCGATGGTCATTCTAGCGCCGATGGCGGCCGGCATAATCCAGATGGCGATCAGCCGTTCGCGCGAGTACGAGGCGGATAAGCTTGGCGCGGAAATCTGTCAGCGGCCATTGTGGCTAGCCTCAGCGCTGGAGAAAATTGCGGGCGCGGCGCAGCGTCAGCCGATGTTCGCCGCGGAGCAAAATCCGGCGACTGCGCACATGTTCATCGTCAATCCGCTGACTGGCGCGCGCATGGACAACCTGTTCTCCACGCATCCAAACCCACAGAACCGCATCGATGCACTTGTGCAACTGTCGCAGGAAATGGGCCAGGTCGGAACCACGCGCACGGTCGGAGCCGCAGGACCTTGGTCCTAGCTTCTTAACCCCTTGAGGAGTGTCGTAACCCTACGAGTTAGCGGCCACGCTCTTAAGTTGGTATTGTAGATTTGATTATATCAAAAGCTTTAGGATCGACGAGCAATGGGAGAAGGTTGAAGAAACCCCGGTAAAGTTACTTACCCGGGGTTTTTTCAAACTAGCGAAAGCGGGCTCCGCCGCCCTCCCCACCGGATATGCTCATGACGTCCGTCCTTTAATTTTTGAATCAGAAGAGGTTTCGTCTTTATTTACGCAACATACTGATTACTTTTGAAAAAAGCCCACCTACGCGCAGCCAAGCCTAAACACTCCACGAAGGTTACCTCCGATAGGAATATCGGCCACCTTAGCTGCGTAACATGAGTAGTTTGTCGGCACAAGCAAATTTTGTGGACTGATTTTTTGTGGGAAAGTATCTTGAGGTACTCCCTCACGGAGCCATTCGGCAGATAATGCTCCAAATGAATTTGGAACATTCAACTCTATTGTTACAAACTCGGCCTTCCAATAAAAGCTTTTGATAGAGAGAAAATCTTCCCCTTTCTCCCGTAAATCCGACATAAAACCATAGCGGCGTTCTTTTTTTAGAATGTATAGTGGTCGACCAACATACTCTCTAAGGTCGCCTTTGAGAAGTAGAATTGCGCTCGTTCTACTTCTGCGACGCTCGTGAGAGCCGTCTTCAAGCGGTAGTTCGTCGTGGATCACAAGTTGCGTAAAGTCGATTTGAGGACCGTTAGGCTCGTCGAGATGAACAAAGCATTCCAGCGATGCATTAACGCCAGCTCCACCAGTCATGGGAAGAGATATAGCTGGAACATGATGGCCTTCCGGAAATACAACAAGCTGCTCAATAATGATTTCGTCTGCAAGACTAGGATTAGAAAGACAATGGGCATTAACCCGCATCTTTAGGTATTCGTTTTTACACGGCGTTTCATGCAGCCTGCCCTCAACGTATTCCATAATTGCCAACTCGGTTTTACGAAGTCTGAGATATGGCGAATGCCCTTTATCTCGCGACATCGGGTCGGAAAATTTTCCCGACCCTCCCAACCAAGGTTTAAAGAAGAAAGCCGTTTGTTCCTTTATAGATCTATATTCTTGGTCAACGCCTACACTTACTATTTTACAGAAGTCTAATGTGGTTAACGAAGTTTCCAGATCAAGAACCATGTCATCGCCGATCATCCGCCGGGACTGAGCAACGCGATAATATATGCTCGATGAAGCAATAGTATAAATATACGATAAGGGTGATGTTGCAGGAGTTAATTGTTCTGGTTTAAATCCAATGGCGAAAACAGGTGTGTTTTCACCGCGATCTGACATCAGAATGTCAGTCGGCATGTTGTCGAAGATGCCGCCGTCGGCGCTCTGCCCCCCACCCACTTGATTAAAGGATGCGAAGACTATAGGGATAGCGCAAGATGCGCGCAGAACGTTTAAAATAACTTCGTCCGAGCTTGCGGCGACAGACTTTGCTTCATAAATATCAGATGATATGATATATAGTCGCTTTTCGTTTACGTAGTCCTTGATCGATTTTGAGGTATCAATATCGATTTTCATCAATATATCGCTAACTATTTCATTAAATCTTTTCTCGCTGTAGATAGGTCTTCCGAATAATGAGAACATCATCGTTCTCCGGTATAAACCTGAATTCGTTAATTTAGGGAAATGCTTTTGGATATGCTTATCACTTTTCCGAATTGCGTCGCGCAATTTGTCGAAATCTGCGCCAGCAGCTAGAAGGAATGCGGCGATTGATCCAGCGGATGAACCAGATACGGCCTTGACTTTTAGCTCGCCATTACGCTCCAAATCGGCGATGGCGTGTGCGGCTGCGATCAGTGAGATCAGTTTTGCACCGCCGCCCTGGAAAGCGACATTGATTTCGCGCTGCATAGGTTCCCTCCAAAATCATAATCAGGAAATTGGTTTGCTCAGATCGACCGTAATTAAATTAAATCTTAAGGATTGTGCTGCACTGCGCGCAAACGCTCAA
>JBGSLP010000130.1:0-2014 GCA_041740655.1 Alphaproteobacteria bacterium | reverse complement strand
CGCGGCGCCCGCGCTTTCCGGTCGCGCGCCCCGGCTTGCCGAGCATCAGGCGGAGATCGAAGCCAGCGACGTCTGGCCCGCCCGCAAATCCTGACGCAGCGCTGCGTCACTTCATGGTTGGAATGCTGAACTCCGCCCCGCCCTTGACGCCCGACGGCCAGCGCGAGGTGACGGTTTTGGTCTTGGTGTAGAAGCGGATCGAGTCCGGCCCATGCTGGTTCAGATCGCCAAAGCCTGAGCGTTTCCAGCCGCCGAACGTGTGATACGCCAGCGGCACGGGGATGGGCACATTGACGCCGACCATCCCGGCCTGTACGCGCGAGGCAAAATCGCGTGCCGCATCGCCGTCACGCGTGAAGATGGCGGCGCCGTTGCCGTATTCATGATCGCTCGTCAGCCGCAGCGCCTGCTCGTAATCCGTCGCCCGCACGACTGACAGAACCGGGCCGAAAATCTCTTCCTTGTAGATGCGCATCTCAGGCGTCACGCGGTCGAACAGGCACCCGCCCATATAGAAGCCGTTCTCGTAGCCCTGAAGTTTGAACGTGCGGCCGTCCACCGCCAGCGTCGCGCCCTCCTGAAGGCCGAGATCGACATAACCGCGCACCTTGTCCAGGTGCGCCTGACTGATGAGCGGCCCGAAATCCGCCGTCGGGTCGGTCGATGGCCCAACCTTCAGGCTTTCGACGCGCGGGATGAGCCGGGCGAGCAACGCCTCCGCCGTTTTCTCGCCGACCGGCACCGCGACCGAAATCGCCATGCAACGCTCGCCCGCCGAACCATATCCGGCGCCAATCAGGGCGTCCGCTGCCTGATCGAGGTCCGCATCCGGCATCACCACCATGTGGTTTTTTGCGCCGCCGAAGCATTGCACCCGTTTTGCGTTCGCCGCGCCGCGCGCGTAGATGTATTGGGCAACATTGGACGACCCGACAAAACCGATAGCCGCGATGTCCGGATCATCCAGAATGGCGTCCACGGCTTCCTTGTCGCCGTTCACCACATTGAGAATGCCCGCCGGCAGCCCGGCCTCGATCATCAGTTCCGCCAGCCGCAGCGGTACGGACGGATTGCGCTCCGACGGCTTGAGGATAAAAGCGTTGCCGCAGGCGATGGCGGGGGCGAATTTCCACATCGGGATCATCGCCGGAAAATTGAATGGCGTTATGCCCGCGACCACCCCCAGCGCCTGACGCATGGAATACATGTCGATGCCCGGCCCGGCACCTTCGGTGAATTCGCCCTTGAGCAGGTGCGGGATGCCGCATGCGAATTCCGCGACCTCAAGCCCGCGCTGGATGTCGCCTTTCGCATCCGGAAGGGTCTTGCCGTGCTCACGGGCTAGCGTCAAAGCGAGGCTGTCCATCTCGGCGTTAAGCAACTGCACGAAACGCATCATCACCCGCGCACGCTTCTGCGGATTTTGCACGGCCCACTGCGGTTGCGCCGTCTTGGCGTTCTCGACGGCGAGGCGCACTTCGGCGACGCTGGCGAGCGGCGTTCGCGCCATGAGTTCGCCCGTCATCGGCCAGAACACATCGCCAAACCGCCCCGACGCGCCCGGAACGCGCTTGCCGCCAATGAAATGATAAAGATCGCCCGTCATATTTATCGCCTTCCGATGAAATCGTTTTCCGGCCCAAGCTTTGCTCGGCCATACAATTTAGCGCTCATCTGAGCAATGGGCGTTTTTATAAGTGACCGAAAAGGCCACTGTAGGCGCCCCCCCCCGAAATGATTATTCGTTCATGTCGTCTTCGTAGCCGAGCAGCGAAAGCGCCTGCGCTTTCAGTCCGCGTTGCTGGCAGACGTAGACAAGCGCATCTTCACGGCCATGCGTGACCCAGACCTCGGACGCGCCCGTCTCGGCGATGGAGGTGAGCAGTTCGCTCCAGTCGCAGTGGTCGGAAATGATGAGCGGGAGTTCAACTCGCGCCTGTTTTGCCCGCGCGCGTATCTGCATCCAGCCCGACGCCGCGGCGGGGATAACGTCCGGCAGGCCGCGCGACCAGCG
>JBGSLP010000129.1:0-1812 GCA_041740655.1 Alphaproteobacteria bacterium | reverse complement strand
TCGGGCGCGAGGTGTTGCCGCCGCCGGAGACGACCGCGCTCGGCGCGCTCCTTGCCCACATCACCGGCGGGCACCTGAGCGCGGATGACGGCCCGTCGCGCAGCTTCCAACCGATGAACGTGAACTTCGGACTGTTCCCGCCCATCGAGGCGAGCGTGCCAAACGCGAAAGGCAAGCTAAAGCCCGCCAAAGGCTTCGACCGCAAGCGCGCCCTCTCAGCCCGCGCCCTCGCCGACGTGGCAGCGTGGGTATAGCCTTCCACGCTAGCCCTTCCGTCATCACCGGGCTTGCCCCGTTGATCCAAGCCTCGGTCACAACTCTGGATGGCCGGGTCAAGCCCGGTTATAACAATTACGCGCTACGTCTCGTCTTCGTCTAAAAGAATAAAAAAGTTAACATATGACCACTCACTAACTTTCACGCCGCCACTCCCAGACTTCACGGAGCCAATCACGCTTTTCAAGTAAAGGCGCGCGCGCATATCTCCTTCCGTAGGCAAAACGACTAAGCCGTTTTTAGTTTGGTCATTGCCTTTAGTCAGTTCATTAACAAGTTTTTGAATATCAAACCGGGCCTTTTTCTCACCTGCCCTTAAAAGCACTGCGTTGTCTGTTAGAGATACCGATAAAACTTTCCCTGACGACAAAAAATACTCAGGCTGATGGAACTCTATGTTTCTACTGGACACGAAATGCGGGCCAAAGACCCAAACCGCCCCACCCGTTTCCACGCCGCCTTGAGATGCGGTATAACCAAAGGGCTCTTCCGTATTGACATTTTCAATTATGCGCGGTTTAGGCGCTTCGTAAGTTGGTATACCTAGCCGGGTCGCCGTAGCGATATGCGCAGTTTGATATTTGCTCCCGCTAATCGTTGGATTGGTTGTATCTCCACCAAACAATTGCTTGATATGCTCCATGCCTGAATAATCGTGCAGAATATTCAAAGTCGAAGCAGCGCGCTGCTTGTCTTCCCAAATCCAGGCACCTGCACTAGACGCTTTTTGCGAGACGCTGCCATCAACCATGAGTTTTTTCTTGATAAGGAGCCGCTCCAAAATCGCCGCCTGGTTGCGCACCGTCAAACCTGTCGCGCCCCACGGTCCGACCGCCGAAACAAGAAGCAGCGCGGCGAGCAGGCCGGGGATGATCCGGATGTCGGCCCGCGAGCGGGTGAACGCAAAGGCGGCGATGAGCGCGGCCAGCCACACGGCGGCGAGGGCCGACATATAACGCGGCGGCGTCACGCCGTAGTTTTCGAAACGGATGTAAAGCGCGGCGATGAGCAGTACGACGGGCGCAATAAGCAGATACGGCCAAATGCGCCAGAACGCGCGCATGAACCATCCGGCATCACGCGTCGGATAGGCCAGCAGCGCCGTGACGACCACGCACGCTGAATAAATCACGCCGATCTGGCCGAGCCGCGCCTCGCTGAAGCCGCCCTGCACCAGCACTTTGGCGCTGTAGGCGAGCAAAATCGCGGCGAACACGTGGGTTAGCGGCGAGAAGATGAATTTCACCAGCAGCGCCACGGCGCGGGAGGTGAATTCCATGTCGGCGCCTTTTTTCGCCGGCTCGGCGAAGTCGCGCGGGATGAGCGTGAACCACAGCAGCGCGGGCACTAGGTTGAACGCAATGACAGCGGCGCGCTCGTAATTAATTCTCTGGATTGCGGCGTCGAACAGAACGTCGATCGTTGCAAGCGATCCGCTTACGCCCGCGAAAAATATCAGCCCGCCAAACCACGCGGCGAGAAAACCCACCCAGACTTTATGATTGAATTGCCAGACCGCCTCGCCATCGGCGCGTC
>JBGSLP010000128.1:0-9381 GCA_041740655.1 Alphaproteobacteria bacterium | reverse complement strand
CTGTTCTTCCTCGTTGGTCGCCACTTCCCACCGTTCGCGAATGATCTCGCGACCCTCATAGGTGTTGGCGCGGCCTTCGAGTTCTGCAATTGAGCCGCAACGCCTACACGTCCGGCGCCGAAACGCTGTTCGACGATGTGCTAGGCAAGCTTGGCGTCGTGAATGCGGGGCGCGACCTCGGCATGGCAGGGCCGCAACGCGCGGGACTTGAGGCGGCGCTGAAACTGCGCCCGGACGCGCTTGTCATGTTCAATACGATAGGGCGGCCAGCCGATCAGGGCGCCGCGCTGTTGCTTCATCCCGCGCTCGCGGCTAGCTTTCCGCATGAGCGGCGTATTGTCGTGCCCGGCAACCTGATCGCCTGCGGCGGCCCGTCCTTGCCCGCGCTGCTCCGCTCGCTGGCAAACGGCTTGAAAACTCTGTAGCTAGTATAATGTAAATATAATTTCAGCCTCAATTTTGTTCGATATAAATCGATCAACTCTAAAACAAAATTTTAACAAAATTTCTATGGGTTATTTATATCGCCCTCGAACTTCGAACGATCTTACACAGGGCTTTAGAGACCCCGACTTAATTAGAGGTCGAACATCACTAGAGACTTAATCTAGATCTAAAATAAAACTATTTTGAATGTAGGGAATTGACGTCCAGATTGCTGGAGTTTGTTCGCTAATTAGATCAAAAAGACTTGCGCCGCCGCTGCAAGTTGAAAGAAAAACCATTTTAAAGTCCGCGCGTGTGAATTCAAATTCCCTTGAAAAGGAGGGAAGCGTCACTGCAATTGAAGTGTCGTCTAAATTAAATCTTAAATCGTTTTCTCTTGCGGGAATCACAATCTCCCTCTTGTATGTTTTAGAACACATATCCTGCACTAAAGAGAAAACTTGGCGGGTGTTTCCACGCATTCCATCTACTAAACACGTTTCATAATTACCAGATTTGATAATCGAAAATGTTGCAAACGAACCGATCATGCCGCCGCAAATCGCACCTAAGGCAACGTATAAATAAGTTTTTCTCACTTTGACTCCTGCAGTTTAGATTAAATACGATTATACAACTGTAGGAATGACCTGCCCGCTGGGCGGAACGTTATAGCCACGCTGTACGGCGGGGCGGCTGGCGATGGCGCGATACCAGCGAGTCACGTTCGAATACGCGGCGATGTCGATGGTTTGCCACTCGAAGCGTGCGATCCACGGGAAAATCGCCATGTCGGCGATCGAGTAGTCGCCCGCGACGAACTCCGCCTCGCCGAGCCGCCGGTCGAGCACGCCGTAGAGCCGCTTGCCCTCGGTGAGAAAGCGCTCCTCCGCATAGGGCGCCTTGCCGGGGTTATATTTCACGAAATGATGCACTTGGCCCAGCATCGGCCCGGCGCCGCCCATCTGCCACATCAGCCATTGCACGACCTGCCAGCGCTGCGCCTGCGGCCAGAACTGCCCCGTTTTCTCCGCGAGATACATCAATATCGCCCCGGATTCGAAAAGCTGCGCGCCCGTCTCATGATCGACAATGGCGGGGATGCGGTTGTTCGGCGCGATGGCCAGAAACTCCGGCCGGAATTGCTCATCCTTGGTGATGTCCACCGGGAACACTGTATAAGGCAGCCCCATTTCCTCAAGGGCGATGGAAACCTTGCGTCCGTTCGGCGTGCTCCAGGTATGCAAGTCTATCATGTCGATCCCCTCAAGGCGCTATCTGCGGCATTGTAGGCATCAGCCCGGCCATTTGCATCGCGAAAATCCACGCGGTGACGGTGAGCGCGCTCAGAACTGTCGAGATAAACACGGTCGAGGCGGTGAGCGAGGGCGCGCAGCCGTAACGCGCCGCGAAAACGGCGACCATTACGCCGACCGGCGTCGCCGAGCCGAGCACGAACAGCGCTGTCAAATCGCCCGGGAAGCCGAACGCAACCGACATGGCCCAAGTGATTGCGGGCGCGGCGGCGAGCTTCAAAATCAGCCCCAACGCAAGCGGCGTGCGCTCGCCGCCTGTCATGGCGCCGACCAGTTGCGCGCCGAGCAGGAAAAGCGCCAGCGGCGTGAAAGCTTCGCCCATCAGCCGCAAGGGCAGCGCAATTGCGGTCGGGAAGCTTACATCGCCCGCCTTCAGCGCCATGCCGAGGATCACCGCGGGTATCATCGGCGTGGAGAATAGCGTCTGCAGGAGGTTCGGCTTCTCCGCCGAATGCCGCGCCATCATCCATATGCCGACGGACGCCATCAGCACCATGTGCATGGAAAGCACGATGGTCTGGTGCAGCAGATAATCCGGCGGGAACGTGAGCTGGATGAGCGGAAGGCCGTAATTGCCGGAGTTGTTGAAGCCCGGCCCAAGCGCGACGATGGTCCGCACTGGACCACGCAGGCCGAATGCGGTCGCCACCGCCCAGCCGAGCGCGAGGTGCGCAGCAAACTGCGCCACGGTGAACCATACCGTCGGCAGAGCATCAGCGAGCGGCAGTTTTGCGGATGTGAGAAAGTGCAGAATTCCACACGGGATCAGCACATAAACCTGCAGCTTGGAGAGCGTTGGCAGATCGAACGCGAACCGCCTCTGCACGCCATAGCCAAGCGCCACGAGCACGAGGATCGGCAGCGTGATGTTGCTGAAGATGCTTATAAAAAGCTGCAAGGGATTGCGATCCGGGGTTTGGCTCGAAGCCGTGACATGCGCTTAAATGCGGGCCCGGCTGCAATGTCAAGGCTGATGCAGTCCGCAGCAGTCGTTAAACGGCCCCGCCCTCGTCCGAATTGCCGGTTTCAGAGCGGTGCCGCTGCATGAACAGACGCATGCTCAGATTGGCGTGCGGAAGATCGAGGATTTCGATGGTTTCCGCGCGCAATGCCTTGTAATCCTCCGGCCCTAGATCAGGCTGCGCCTTCAGAAACTCGTCTTCGAGGCAAGCGGTCGCGTAAACCAGCGGGTGCAGATCGGGTGCGACTTTTGCCTCGGTGAGGGCGCGCTTGACCTGCCCGGCGGTGTATTGACCGCTCGCGCCAAAATGCTGCTTCAAACTGTTGGCGACCTTCGGGAACACCCATTTCACGCGATCGCGCCCGAACATCATACGGCTCAAACTATCCAGCATCTCGGCCAACCTTGTATAAACATCAGCACTTTAAATAGGAGAATTACTCCGTAAGAAAAGAGCCGTCATGTGAAAAGCCAGCGAGCGGCGGCGTTTATCGGATATAGCACGACCGCCGACCACAGGAGCGCGGAGGCAAAACTCGCAACAGCGAAAGTAAGCAGCGGCATACGGACGACCCCCGCCACAAACATCACCATCGAACGCGCGGCCCAGACGAAACGGCTGATGAACAGGCTCAAAACGCCCCAGCGCTCGAAAAATGCGCGCGTCGTGGTCAGCAGTTCCGGGCGGTTTGACAAAGGCCATACGCGTTTGAGCGGTTTCTCGAAATAATAGCCCATCATATATGACGCCCAGTCCCCCGCCCATGCGCCAAGCCCGACCACGAGCCACATGACATTGATGTTCTGCCCAGCAACGCCGCCCACCGATACCAAGGAGACGAGTAGGACGGTAGACGGCAGCAGCGCGCCGATGCCGATGATCGATTCCGCGCCCGCAATAACGAAGGCGATAACGAGCACCCACTCCTCGTTATTCTTGGCGAAATTGATAATGGCGTCGATCCACTCGCTCATAAAATTTCCTTTGCGCCGCAGGTTGGGCGGTGCTGTAACATCTAAATACTATCGTTGTTTAAAAGTCGGCGGATTTAACGGACAAGGAACTCGCAAGCGCGCGGAACGTTGGCGCGAGACTGAATTTTTTGCAATTTTAAATCTTTTCGGGGGCGGGCATGATACCGATCGGCGACGATAACAGCGCAAGAAGATCCTTTCCCTTTGTCACTTACATCTTCATCGCAATCAATATCGGCGTTTTCCTGCTGCAAATGCAGGGGGGAGAGGCGTTCACGCGGCAGTGGGCTTATATCCCCCGCGAATTTCTCAGCAATCCCGGCGACGAGGCTGTTACCCTGATCTCCTCCATGTTCATGCATGGCGGCATCGCACATATCCTCGGCAATATGGTCTATCTCTGGACTTTCGGGGATAATATCGAGGATCGGCTGGGCCATTTTGGCTACGTGCTCTTCTACATTGGCACCGGGCTCGTCGCCATCGCGGCGCAGACCATGTTCAACCCTGGCTCCAATATCCCGAATGTGGGCGCGTCGGGCGCCATCGCGGGCGTGCTTGGCGCTTATATCCTCATGTTCCCGCATGGAAAAGTGCGGCTTCTCACGCAGGCGGGCGTTATCTACCTACCGGCCATCGCCGCCATCGGCTTCTGGTTCCTGCTGCAGTTTACGGGCATTCTCGGCTCGCTCTCGCAGACAGCCGATACCGGCGGCGTGGCGTATATGGCTCATATCGGCGGCTTTGTGGCGGGCTTTGTCGTCGCGCTGCTTGTTGGACGGCGCGCGGCGGCCTGACCTCACGCGAGAGGTTGATTAAGCTCACCAGTATTTTTGCTGCCCGGCCTAAACCGGCGCATGCTAGGCCTTGCGCCGGGTAGCGACTGATTTGGAGGCGACATGAGTTTCTGGGCAGGCGTTGGCGGCTTCATAGCTATCGTTTTGGTGGGTGCCGGAGCGGCATTCTTGCTTGTGGGCCCCGACCGGGTCTGGACTACGATGGGCCCGGCGGACTTGGGGCAAGTCGCGTTCGAAACTTTGGAGCGCCGCAAATCGCCGAACGACGCACTCGCCTGCCCCGCCGACATCTGCGTAGCGAAAAGCGACCTGATGCCGCCGATTTATGCCGTTCCGAAGAACGCCTTGCGCACTGCGCTCGGCAGAGTTGTCGCATCGGAGCCGGACATGGAAGTCGTTAGCGCTGGCGGCGATGCCGAACGCTATATCCAGCGCACCCGAATGATGCGTTTCCCCGACACCATCGTCGTGCAGTATTTCGACAGACCGGGCGGCCAATCCACGCTTGCGCTCTACTCCCGCTCGCAAATCGGCGAGAGCGATCTTGGCGTGAACAAAGCCCGCATAGAGCGCTGGCTGGAAAAGCTGGCTAAAGAAGCGCTAGTTGCGAACTAACATCCGGTTTGTCGAATGCTTGGCGCTCTCGGTTTTCACGCGCCGCCCTTCGCACCAGTCGGTGTCGCTGCACACGTACATGCGCTCGCCGCCGTCGCCTGTTACGATCTCGTCAAGGAAACTGTTCTGCGAGCCGCAGATCGCGCAGGCGCCCGCCGCCTTGGACGCCTCGAACGGGTGATCGTCGAAATCGACCGAGCGCACCTCGGTAAACGGCGGCAGCGCGTAGATGCGCTTTTCGCGGCCCGCTCCGAACAGCATCAGCGCCGCGCTCATGTGCAGCTTCGGATTGTCAAATTTCGGGATCGGCGACGGATCCATCAGATAGCGCCCGTTCACCATCACCGGATACGCGTAGGTCGTCGCGATATGCCCATGCCGCGTGATGTCTTCATACAGCTTCACATGCATCAGGCCGTATTCGGAAAGCGCATGCATCTTGCGCGTCTCGGTCTCGCGCGGCTCCAGAAAGCGCAGCGGCTCGGGGATCGGCACCTGAAACACAATGATCTGGCCGTCGCGCAGCGGCTCCTCGGGGATGCGATGGCGCGTCTGGATGACGGTCGCTTGCGCCGTGTGCGTGGTCGTCGCCACGCCCGCCGTTTTCTCGAAGAATTGCCGGATCGAAACCGCGTTGGTGGTGTCGTCCGCGCCTTGGTCGATCACCTTCAGCACATCGTCCGGGCCGAGCACCGCCGCCGTCACCTGCACGCCGCCCGTGCCCCAGCCATAGGGCATCGGCATCTCGCGGGCGGCGAACGGAACCTGATAGCCGGGCACGGCCACCGCCTTGAGGATAGCGCGGCGGATCATGCGCTTCGTCTGCTCGTCCAGATACGCGAAATTATAAGCCTCGCTCGTCATTCCGCACCCGATGCGCCGCAATCGGCGAGAGCATAACGCGCCTCCACGACGGCGTCATGTCACGAGTAGCGGCTGGAGACGGTCAGGCGCTGTGTTCAAGTCTTCGCGGACTTTGCGCGGAGCGGAGGAAACGCAGGCGCGTCTTTTCCTGCGCGAATCCGATATGCGCAAAATGCCAGAAGCTCTCGGCCATGTGCTGCTGCGCGGGAACAAGATTGGCGGGCAAAGTCTTGCCCGTAAACACTAGATGCGCGGCGTTGACGAGAGCATGTACGAGGGCGAGGCATTCCCGGAACTCGTCGATCGTGAAGGCGTGCAAAACCGGCGCATCGAGGGAATGTGCGATGGCGTTGTCGCGGATATCCCTGATCTTGTCGCGAAACGTCAGGAGCTTTTTGCTTTTGAGGTGGTCGTTATCGGCTTTCCAGTCGGCGGGCACGCAGGACTGGATCATCCCGATTTTGTCGCGGCAGAGGATTGCGTTATCTCGCGTCCACGACTGATCGATGTCATACGGCCTGCCATCCCACGCCTTGGCTTTCGCCAGCAGCAGCGATTGGACCTGCGGAGTCCGGATGATTTTGCCGATCATCGGCAGGGAATAACAGTCCTTCCCCTGATCCGTCATCCGCGCGAGCGCGATTACGCAGTCACGGGCGAACACATTCATCAGCGCCCGGGTGTCGTACTGGAATTCGCGGGAGATTTCCCGCAGCGCCTCTCGCGAGGAGGGATTGTCGCCATTAAGCGCTTCCCAATGCGTCCAGGCGTGGAAAACGACATGAAGATCGAGAGCCAAACGCTCGACGACGATCTGCGCCCGCTCAATTTCTTTCGCCGCTTTTTTGCGAAGTAAAGTCTTGCCTTGCCCCATGAGAATTTATTGGCTGATTCGGGACCGTCTCGCTATGGCTTCCAAGCCCGCAGTCCCCGCGTTTCATGCCCGCAAAAGCAGCAACATCAGCCGAAATGGCTTGGAGGTATTACTCATCGAATATCTCGCTTAAATCGACTTCAATACCGGGCGGATCGAGCGCCAGCGTTTCGCCTGCCAACGCCGAGATAAACGCACCATTTGGGCCGCGCGTGTGGTGGTAGATCTCCCGCGCTTCACCGTGCACTGTGATGTAGTGCTGCACCGCAGGTAGCGTAAAGTAATGCCGCATCTTTACGACTAGATCGCGCGAAGTGGACGAAGGCGAAAACACCTCCACGACGATCACAGGGTTTGGTGCAAACATTACGTCGCGAGGCAGACGCTCACCGCAGTTAACCAGCGCGTCCGGGATGTAAGTCGTGTATTCATTGATAGCCACGCCGATGCTATCTACAAAAGCTTCGCAAGGCACGCCCGCCCTTTTAATAGCCGCTTTCAAAGCTGCGGTGATGGCGAACTTGGTGTTTGCGTGGCCAACGCGTTCCGGCGCCATAGCGTGCGGCGAAGCGCCTACGGAGTACGGAGTGCGTTTGGCCACGATGACCCCGTCGTGCAACTCGAATTTGCCGTCGCCATCATAGGCATCGGCCCATGCGAGAAATTCGCTGACAGTCAGCAGTTTTTGCTTCGCAATCGCGTTCATAGCTCGCATTATAGCTTAGTTTTCTTACTCCGTCATCGCAGTCTTGTTGGGGTTGGTTGCGCGCATCCGGCGGATTAATTCAAGCTCGCTCTGGAAATCGACGTAGTGCGGAAGCTTCAAATGCTCCACGAAGCCGGTCGCCTGGATGTTATCGCAGTGGGCGAGCACGAATTCCTCGTCCTGCGCGGGCACGCCGGTTTCCTCGCCGAGTTCGCGGGCGCGCAATGAACGATCGACCAGCGCCATCGACATCGCCTTGCGTTCGAGCTGGCCGAAAACGAGGCCATAGCCGCGCGTGAATTGCGGCGGTTCGGTTTTGGAGCCGTGAAACTGGTTCACCATTTCGCACTCGGTCAGCGTGATGGCGGCGATCTCAATGGCGAAGCCAAGTTCGGGCAGAAACGCCTCCACCATGACCTCGCCAATGCGGATTTCGCCCGCAAACGGATGCGTGCGTCCGTATCCGCGCTGGGTGGAGTAGCCTAGCGCCAGCAGGAAGCCTTCGTCGCCGCGCGCCAGCGCCTGCAGGCGCAAATCGCGCGAGGCAGGGAAGTCCAGCGGCTCGCGCGTTATGTCCCCGGGCGTTACGGTAGCGTCGCCGCCCGGCCGTTCGACGATGCCTTCCGCCTGCAGGATGGCGAACATTTTCGGCGTCGCGCTACTCGCATTTGTCGTCCCCTCTCCCGCTGCAACCTCGTCGCCGTCATTGCGAGCGAAGCGAAGCAATCCATTGTCTGACGCATGGATTGCTGCGTCGCTGCGCTCCTCGCAATGACGGGGGCTGGTTTGCGTGTCGCTCTCTGAGCCGGAGGCGAGGGAGAAATCTAGCAAGCGGTGCGTGTAATCGAAGGTCGGGCCGAGCACCTGACCGCCCGGCAAATCCTTGAAAGTTGCGGACACTCGGCGACGCACGGCCATGCGTCCGGTCTGCACAGGCTCCGAATATCCGAAGCGCGGCAGCGTCGTACGATAGGCGCGTATGAGGAAAATCGCCTCGATGAGATCACCGCGCGCCTGCTTGATCGCAAGCGCCGCAAGCTCCGTGTCGTAAAGCGAACCTTCCGCCATGACGCGATCGACAGCCAGCGACAACTGCTGCGCAATCTGGTCGACGCCGATTTCCGGAGTGGTCGGGTCTCCGCGCCGCTCCTTCGCGAGCAGATCGTGTGCGGCCGCTATCGCACGCTCGCCGCCCTTAACCGCCACATACATCAGGACGCCCCTTCGATCAGTCGGATGCGGGTAGACCGTGGCAGCGCCGCAATCTCGCGATCTCCGCAAAACATGAAATCGACGCCGAGCGGGTAAAGCGCCGAATTAGCGGCGGCGATTTGCCAGAAGTCTCGCGAAAGGTTCGATGCGCTGAACAGGCGCGGCGCGGCAAGGCCCGGCCCGGAAAGTTCGACCTCTAACCCTGCGCCAAACTGCCCGGCATCGAGAATGAGCGTTGCCGAGGCGTCGGGGTAATCAGGCGCGCCATGCGAAAGCGATTGCCAGAGCTTTTCCGTCAGATCGCGCGGATGAATGAGCGCAAACTCCGCCGCGGGGGCCTCGACGCGGCGCGCGCCGGTGTGGAAGCCGAGATACGCCTCAATGCGCGGCTGGTTCGTAAACCCGACGAGAGAATACGGTGTCTCGTAATCCAGCAGGGTCAGTGTGAGCGCCGCCATGACCGGCTGAAATGGGGCTTGCGGCAGGTGCAGGCTGGGCTGAGTCGATCCGGGCGATGACATGGCGGCGAGGCTGGCGCGAAAAACAGCCTGCGCGTTCATCACCGGATCGTCGAAGCCTCTCGCCAACGCGTGCTCGGGCTGGCTCATGCGGCGTCCTCTCCGCGTGCGACGGTG
>JBGSLP010000127.1:0-6829 GCA_041740655.1 Alphaproteobacteria bacterium | reverse complement strand
GAGCCGCCGCCGCCCGCGCCAAACCGCCAACGACGGCGGGTGAGCGCCCCGCCAGCATGACCTCGATGGCAGGCCGGGCGACATTGCTGCTTACTGGCCTCGCCGCCAGCATCGCCCTCATCGACCCCGCCGTTCTGTATTTCGCCCGCCGCGCCAATCTGGACGTGGTGGACGCGTTTCAGGCGATCACCGGGCTGGGCCGTTCGTGGTGGATATTGTGGCCGGCGGCTGCGGGGATCGCCGTGCTTGCCGTGCTGTTCAGGCGGGAACAATCGCGCAGGCTCTCCGCAACTTATCAATATGGCATCGGAATACTCGCGCTGGTCTTTGCGAGCGTTGCCGTGACGAGCATCATCGTGAATGCGCTCAAGGTGGTCATTGGCCGAGCGCGCCCGAAGCTGTTCGACAGCGTTGGAGCGATCGAATTTGCGCCCTTCACGGGTTCGTCCGATTATGCGTCGTTTCCCTCCGGCCATGCGGCGAACATCTTTGCGCTCGCCGTCGCTCTCAGCTTTTTGCTGCCGCGCTTTCGATATTTTTTGCTCGCGATTGCGGTTCTGGTCGCTGCGAGCCGCGTCATGACGGGCAAGCATTATCTCACCGATGTCATCGCGGGCGCGGCCATTGGCTGGCTGGTCGCGATGGCGATTCAGCGCTGGTTCGAATTGCGCGGCATCCTTTTCGCCCATCGCGCCGATGGTGCGCGCCGCATCAAGGGCGGCGAGCTCATTTCGTGGCTTTGGAGCAAGCTTGGCGCGAAAGTTTTCGGCTAGCGTCAAACAACCAGCAGGCTATTCGAGTATCAGTTCGACTGGCATATTCCCGCGGGTGGCGTTTGAGTACGGGCAGATCTGGTGCGCCTCGCGCATTACATTCTCGGCGTTTTCGCGGGAGAGACCGGGCAGACCGACGCGCAGCACGGTCGACAGCATAAAACCGCCATCAGGCGTCTTGTCGAGCGAGACTTCCGCCGTCACCCGCACTTGCTCCGGGACAAGCTTGTGTTTACGCGCGGTGACATCCAGCGCTTGTCCAAAACATGCCGAATAACCGCACGCGAAAAGCTGCTCCGGGTTTGTCGCGCCGGGTTTGGCTGCGCCGCCAAGCGTAGGCGGGAGCGTGAGATCGAATTTGATAACGCCGTCGTTCGTTTCCGTGTGGCCATTGCGACCGCCGACAGTCGTTGCGATTGCGGTGTAGAGCGCCATGGGAAATTCCTCCTGTAAAGGTGTAACTTTCCGTAAATCATAATACAGGCGAAAGTTGGCGGCGGCGCACGAAACGCGCAAGGTCCTAGCCGCAAAACGCATATGTGGCGCCCGGCGTATGCAGGTCGCGCCTACTTCTTTTGTTTGTAATATGGGTCTATAAACTTTCAGGTTGTGAAATCCGCAGAGACCCTAATGAGCCAGATCAACGACGCTTACGCCAAAATTCCTGAAACGCCGTCAAGCGACGATCAGTCGTTGCATCGCGTCGTCATCGTAGGCGCGGGCGCTGGCGGACTGGAGCTTGCCACCACGCTTGGACGCAAGCTCGGGAAGCGCAAGAAAGCCTCGATCACCTTACTCGACAAAAGCCGCGTGCATGTCTGGAAGCCGCTGCTGCACGAGGTCGCCTCCGGCTCATTCGATCCTGAAACGGAAGCCGTTGAACTTATGGCGCACGCGCGCGCCAATCATTATCGCTATCGCATCGGCGCGATGGAGGGGATCAATCGCGAGAAGCGGCAGATTTACGTGCGCGGCAGCCTTGACGAAGACGGCAAGGAGGTCATTCCGCCCCGCGTGATCGGTTACGACACGCTGGTTATGGCGGTCGGCAGCGTTACGGCCGATTTCGGCATACCGGGTGTGCTGGAGCATTCCATCCCGCTCGAATCCGCATCGGACGCTGCGCGCTTCAACCGCCGCATGATCAACGCCTGCCTGCGCGCCAACGCACAATATGAGCCGCTTCGGCCGGGCCAGTTGCATTGCGTGATCGTCGGCGCAGGGGCGACCGGGGTCGAGCTCTCGGCCGAGTTGCACAAGTCGATGCGCGATCTAGCGTCTTATGGCCTCGACAACATCGATTTCGACAAGCTCATCCGCATCACGCTGATCGAGGCGGGGCCGCGCATTCTGCCAGCGTTGCCGGAGGAGATGGCGGCCAGCACAGCCGCAGTCTTGACGGATCTCAAAGTGGCGGTTCGGACGGACACGCGCGTCGTGGAGGTCAAAGCCGACGGCGTGATGCTGCAAAGCGGCGAGTTTATCCCCGCCGAGTTGATCGTCTGGGCGGCGGGCATGAAGGCGCCGGACTTCCTGCGCGATCTCGATGGACTCGAAATCGACCGCATGAACCGCCTCATCGTCGGCGATACACTCCAGACAACGCGCGACGAGAATATCTTCGTGATCGGCGACTGCGCATCCTACACGCCGCCCGGCAAGAGCGAGCCGCTGGCGCCCCGCGCTCAGGTCGCGCATCAGCAGGCGTCGCTCGTCGCCAAATCCATCGCCGCCAGACTGAGCGGCGGCAAGCTTCCGGTTTTCAAATACACCGACTTCGGCTCGCTGGTCGCGCTGTCGGAGTACAAGACGCTGGGGCACCTGCTCGGTCGTTTCAGCCTGCAGGGGGTATTCGCGCGGATGATGTACAAATCGCTCTATCGTATGCACCAGCAGGCAACGCTTGGGATCGTCAGCACGGTCCGGCACACGATTTCCGCCATGCTCAATCGGCATACCGAACCGCGCGTCAAACTGCACTAGCGCCGGTCGTCACCCAACCGCCTTGCCCGCTGGGCTGTCAGATGGCAATGTCTGGCGGACAACAGGCGGTAATCCATGTTCGGGCTTTTCAGGCTTCTGGGCCTCGCGGCGCTTTGGGAATTCTTTAAATCGCGGGAGGCGGGCAAGCGGGTCGGCCGCGCTTTTGTGGGCGTCGGCGCGGCGCTGGCGGCGTTTGTGGCCCTGATCGCCGTGTCGCGCATCGTGCTCGTTTTCGACGACATCGAGAGCCAGACGATCCGCATCATTTATGGCGTGCTGGTTGCGCTCATCGTCGGCGGTCTCGCCAGCTTCCTTTATTTCTACTTCCGAACGCCGCGCGAAACGACCCGGAAGCCGCTTCCTTTGCGCCCGCCATCGCCGGACAGGCTGCACGCACTTTTCAGGAAGCACGGCATTTTGCAGGGCCAGTCGGCCATACCGTTAAAGACCCTCAAGAGCAAAACCGGCGCGCCTGTCGTGGTTGCAGGGCTGGCGGATAGCGGCAAGGCGGGCGTGACGGCGGCGCTGGCGCAATCGGGCGTAACGGACGTGGCGGAGCTTCCGCCCTTGTCGGTCTGGGCGCCGGAAAATGCGGAGAGCGCGGAGATGGCGGCGGGCGCACGGCTGGCAATATTTGTGGCGGATCAGGATTTGCGCAGCTACGAGGTGGATTTCATCAACGCGGTGCACGCCTACGGACGCGATGTGACCGTCGCCATCGACAAATCCGATCGGCTCACCACATCCGATCGTGAGGAAATCGCGTCCTCGATAGCCGCGAGGTTCGAAGGCGCGAAGCGACGGCCGGACGTGGTGTTCGTCGCCTCATCGCCGCTGCCGGTCAACGCCATCGTTGTCAGCGCCGATGGCGTCGAGCGCGAGGAAACCCGGACGCGCAAGTCCGATATCGCAGCGCTCCTCGCCAAAATCAAAGGCTGAATGAATGCCCAAAAGCGCCGCGCAATATGACAACACCATCGAGGCGCTTCGCCAGCTCGCCGCGTCGCCCGACTTGCGCGAGAGCGAGCGTCAGGCCATCGGCAAGGAGCTTGGCGATATTGCCGAGATGCTCAAGAAGCTGGAGGACGGGCGGGTCGAGATCGCCGTTTATGGCGAAATCAACGCGGGCAAAAGCGCTTTGCTTAACGCGCTGCTCGGGCGCAAGGCGTTCGATGTCGCGGCAGTCGGCGGCAAGACGCGCGAGCGTGTGAAAGCGGAGTGGACGCCCACCGCCAAGGAGTTTACGGCCAACGGCGCCAAGCTTGTGCTGGTCGATACGCCAGGCCTGAACGAGGTCGACGGCGCGACGCGCGAACTGGTTGCGCGCGAAACCGCCCGTTATGCCGATCTGGTGCTGTTCGTGACCGATGGGGACCTAAACGAGGTGGAGTTCAACGCGGTTAAAGCGCTGCACGATCTCAACAAGCCGGTCATCCTCGTGATGAATAAAATCGACCGGTTTACCCAGCGCGAGTTGAGCGAAATCCGCGCCTCGGTCGCCGGGCGCGTCAAAGGCATCGTCGCCGATCAGGATTTCGTATTTGCGGCGGGCCAGCCCCTGCCCGCGCTGCGCATCACCGTTTTGCCGGACGGCTCCGAGCGTGAGGAAACGCGCGAGCGGGCGCCGATCATCGAGGATTTGCAGGCGCGCATTTTCGAAATCCTGACGCGCGAAGGCAAAGCTGTGGTCGCGCTCAACGCCAGCCTGTTCGCCTCGGAAATGTCGGAGCGCATTGCGCGGCTGAAGGTGGAGGCCCGCGCTGAGGAGGCGAAGGCGCTCATCGAGAAATTCATGTGGGGCAAGGCGACCGTTGTGGCGCTCAACCCGGTGCCGTGGCTGGATATTCTGGGCGTTGTCGCCTCGGACGCCACGATGATCGTCATGCTGGGGAAAGTCTACGGGCAGCCGGTCAGCCACGAGAACGCGCAGAAACTTACCAACGAAATTATCGGCGCGTGGGGCGTGACGGGCTTCGTGACGCTCGCCATGCATCTGGCGGCAGGCACGATCAAGACGGCGCTGCCGGGCTTCGGCGTTGCGGTCACGGCGCTGCCGCAAGGGCTCGCCGCCGCGTGGGCGACCTACGTCGTTGGCAACGCCGCGACCGTTTATTTCCGTGATGGTGGGTGGGGAAAAAAAGGCGCGAAAACCATCGTGAAGGACATTCTCAAGAACACCGACCGCGCGAGCGTTCTGGCGCCCGTGAAGGACAAGCTGGCCGCGCGTTTAAAAACACGCTCGTAGCCATGAATGACGTTCATCAATAAAACTGCATAATATTCAATGATTTGACGCATTGCATTTGCACTCCACGTGCGGCAACTTGCCGCAGAGTTTTGCTCTCCGCGCACTCGCTTCCCCTACCCGAAGCCAAACCTCGGGCTAACCGCATGCAAAACCACCATAAAATCAGCGCCAAAGGCTTAGAATTATTCCAAGGTATTGATTTCATGGATGTTTTAGCCGCCCCTCTATCTTTTTAGCGACATTTGCAACGTTGACACCAAGCCGCCCTCGCCCCTTTCTATGCACGGCGGCATTCCGCTTTTTCGAAACCTTTGTCAGGGCCTTGACCCCTGATTATCGGAGGACTTTATGAAGACTTTTTCAGGCGCCGCGCTCAGCGGAGCGCTTCTCGCATGCGCGATGTTCACGACATCGCCGGCTCAGGCTGAGGGCGAGGTCAATATCTACTCCCTGCGCCAGCCATATCTCATCAATCCGCTGCTCGAAGCGTTCAACAAATCGACTGGCGTCAAAACCAACGTCATTTACGCCGACAAAGGCCTCATCGAGCGCATGGTCGCCGAAGGCGCCAATAGCCCGGCTGACATCCTGCTGACCGCCGACATCGGCTTTCTGGCCAACGCCGTCGATCAGGGCGTCACGCAAGCTGTCGACAGCGACGTGCTGAAGGCGAATATTCCCGCCAATTTCCGCGACCCTGCAGGCCAGTGGTTCGGTCTTACATCCCGTGCGCGTGTCGTTTACGCGTCGAAAGACCGGGTCAAACAGGATTCCATCACTTATGAAGAACTTGCCGACCCGAAATGGAAAGGCAAGATCTGCACCCGCTCCGGCCAGCACGTCTACAACGTTGCCTTGACGGCCTCGATGATCGCCAACAACGGCGAGGAGAAAACCAAGGAGTGGCTGGCAGGCGTTCGCGATAATCTCGCCAAGAAGCCAGCCGGTGGTGACCGCGATCAGGCCAAGGCTATCTTTGCAGGCGAATGCGACATCGCGATCGGCAACACCTATTACATTGCCGCGATGATGACCAATGAGAAAGAACCTGACCAGAAAAAGCAGGCGGCGGCCATAAAAGTGCTGTTTCCGAACGTTTCTGATCGTGGCACGCACATGAACCTGTCCGGCATGGTGCTCGCGAAGAACGCGCCGAACAAAGCCAACGCCGTCAAGCTGATGGAATTTCTATCGTCCGACGAGGCGCAGAAGATCTACGCAGACGCAAATAACGAGTTTCCGGTCAAAAGCGGCGTAGCCATTTCGCCGGTCGTTGCATCATGGGGCAAGTTCAAGCAGGACCCGATCCCGCTGGCCGAGGTCGCCAAACTCCGCAAGCGCGCGTCGGAAATGGTCGATGAGGCAAAGTTCGATCAAGGGCCAAGCTCGTAACCGATGCAAGCCGGGCGCGCCTAAGGCGTCGCCCGGCTCTTTTGCGAAGGACGAAGTCATGACGGATCAGAAACCAGTGACAACAGATGGCGCTCTGTCGATGACGAGCGTGACCAGCCAGTTGCTGCGACCCGCCGAAAAACTCGTCGGGCTAGGCTTCCGCTGCTGGCTTTCGGGTTATCAGCGCGGCACGATACAAAGCTGGGAAACCTGCTGGTCATATTACCGATTCGAACTTGGCTCGGAAGCCGCGCGCAAAGCTGTCACAGACCTCGCCGCGTGGGTGAATATGGTGCGCGTGCATTCAATTCGTGAAATCGAATTGCTGCCGAACAAGTGCCCGTCATTCTGCCGCGACGAATGCCTTGCTGTCTCGCTCATCGCCGCAAGCCAGCATGACGCATGTCCGGCGCTACAGGCGTGCGCTTACGCC
>JBGSLP010000126.1:0-4492 GCA_041740655.1 Alphaproteobacteria bacterium | reverse complement strand
CAGTTCATCATGCCCAAATCTATAAAAATTGTTTTCAAATAAACGGCAAAGCTTCTCCCCGCTGTTAATATCTCTTTAATTCCCCGCTTCTAGCGTGACTCCAAGGACAGCCATGTGACGCCCTCGGATCTGGCTTATCCCCTCGCAACCCACACGGGAAATTTGGAGACTTGTTATGCGTAAGCTCATTAGCCGGTTCGCTGCGGACGACTCCGGCGCAACGGCCATTGAATATGGACTGATCGCGGCTGGTATTGGCGTCGCGGTCATAACGCTGGTCGGTCAGGTCGGCGACGAAATCAGGACGATGTTCAGTAATCTTCGCGACGACCTGATCACGTTCAACAGCGGCGCTGGTGGCGCTGGGGCAGCCCAGTAAACAGCAGAACGACGCGAAGGGCGGGCGTTGGCATCCGCGCCCTTTCTCATCAACGACAAGCAGTTCGCGAGACCTCAGGTGGACGCTCCCTGCGTTTCCGCCTGATCTCATGGCCGCATTGTGCTGTCGTTCACGTCCGCCTGCCGCTCAGGAAAAGCTTTGTATGTCCGAGTATGCGTTGATCGTGTCGTTCATAACGCTTCTTGCGCTGCTGCTAACCAGCGCAATCGGCGGCGAAATTGGCGTTGTCGGCGAGATCGTCGTGACCGCCCTCGCGCAATTGAGTTGAATAGCCATGTCCGCACAAGCGACGCTGGCTGCTATATTCCCAGGACTTATCGTTTTCGCCGCGTTCAGCGATTTATTCACCTACAGAATTCCCAACTGGCTCAGCGCCGCGGTTGCCGTCGCTTTTCTCGCCCTGGCGCCGGTTGCCGGGCTTAATGCGACTGCAATCGCCTACCACGCAAGCTGCTCGCTCGCCGTTCTGCTTGTTGGCCTCATCTTCTTTGCGCGTGGATGGATTGGCGGAGGCGACGCGAAGCTCGCAGCGGCGGTGGCGCTCTGGCTTGGCTGGGGCAGCCTTTACGCGTTCTTGGTGCTCGCCGCGCTCGCCGGTGGCTTGCTGACGGTCGCCATCCTTATTGCCCGGATGCCGCCATTCGCGGCCATATACCCGGGCGTTCTGTCGAAGCTGCGGTCGCCGGGAGGGGGCGTGCCCTATGGGGTCGCGATCGCCGTCAGCGCCGTCGCGGTCTATTCACAATCAGCGTGGATGCCAGCTTTTTTGCTTCCCGGCTAATTATCGGTAAAAGTTTAGCGTTATTTTTCGTAATACGTAAATTTTTACCCTTCATTAATCTATTTCATAAAAATTGAGATAGCAGTTTCAAATATTTTACATAAATAGACATGAACAAGCAGCAGATAATCTTGCTCTCCGTTGCGGCCATTTCGGCAGCTCTCGCTGGCTTTTTAATACATTCCGTGTTGACCGCTTCAGCGTCCGCCTCAGGCAACAAACCTCGCGCCACCGAAACCGCCGACGCCTCAAAATCAAGTGCGGGGACGCTTGCATCGCGCCTCCAGCCGAACATGCGCGCGGTCTCGATCGCCTTCAAGGACGAGGGCGGCGTCGAGAGCCTGCTCTCCGTCAACGACCGGGTTGATGTCATCGTCACGCGGGAGAGGGCTGCTAAAAAGATGGAGAGCGTGACGATCCTGCGTGATGCGCGAGTGCTGATCGGCACGCCCGGTGCGAATGCGGGAAATGGCGGCCGGAACGCCAGGGGCCATCTGGTCACGCTGGAATTGACGTCGGCCGATGCCGAAGCGATCGCCACGGCGCGCAATACGGGTAAACTCTCGCTCGTTCTGGCAGGCGCCCAAACCGACGGCGCGGGGCGATTGCGGCCAGCCGATCTACGCTCCGAACCTGCCGCGCGCATCAAGGTCATAAAGTACGGCGTATCCTCACTCATCACGCATTAACGCGGCGAAAGCCCGGAGTTCGCCATGACCGCCAGATCGAATGCGTGCGCTCTAATGCTGGCCGTCATCACGGCCGCGTGCATGACATTGCCGGGATACGCCCAACCGGCATCCGAACCCCGCCGCTCGAAAGCCGATGCGCTGCCGGGGCGCGATGCTCCATCATCTCGCCGCAGCCTCGCGCTGACCCTCAACAAATCCGAGGTCGTCGACCTCGATGTCGATGTCAGCGACGTGATCATATCGAACCCGGCCATGATCGAGGCGGTCGTCCGGACGTCGAGGCGCGTCTATGTGACGGGCCTGCAGACCGGGCAGACGAGCGCGGTTCTCGTTGCGCGCGACGGACAAAAAATCCTGACGCTCGATATCACGGTCGCGCGCGATCTGGCGGGAATGTCGAGCCTTATCAATCGTCTGATTCCGGACGCGCGCGTGCGGTCCGAGGCGCTGAACGGCGATGTCCTCCTGCTGGGCGCGGTCCGTCAACCGGCAGACGCCGTGAAAGCCGCCGAGATCGCGGCCCGCTTCATGGGCGACAAGGACCGGGTTATGAACATGCTTGAGGTGACGCTGCACGAGCAGGTGCTGCTGAAGGTCACCATTGCGGAGGTCCAGCGCGGGGCTGTAAAACGCTTCGGCATAGATGTGAAGCAGTTGGCGGCTGGCGGGAGCAACCTGAAAGTTGCGGGCGCGTCCGAAACGGCTTTTCCGGTTTCGAGCGCATGGATTCCCTCTACAGCAGCCCTCGATGCCGTCACCGGCGTCGTTTCCGCATCGCCGAGTGGCGGCGCGCTGATGGCTGTCTGGCGCGCGGGAGGGATGACGCTGGAAACGCTCGTGGACACCATGGAGCGAGCCAATCTCGTCCGCACGCTGGCCGAGCCGACGCTTGCCTCGATGTCGGGTGAGTCCGCCGAGTTTCTCGCCGGCGGCGAGTTTCCGATCCCCATTTCCCGCGACGAGGACAAGGTGAGCGTGGACTGGAAACGCTTCGGCGTTGGCCTCTCGTTCACGCCGCTGGTTTTGTCGGAGGGCAGGATCAGCCTCAAGATCGCAACAGAAGTGAGCGATCTGTCATCGGACGGTGCCGTGTCCGCCAACGGCTTCAACATTCCGGCCATCAAGGTGCGCAGGGCGTCGTCGACGGTGGAGTTGCCCAGCGGCGGCTCGCTCGTCATGGCGGGCTTGATTTCCGAGACGGCCCAGCGCAGCGCGGAGGGCGTGCCGGGCCTTCGGCAGCTGCCCATCATCGGGCCGTTTTTCGAAAGCCGCGACTCCTCGAAATCGCAGACTGAACTCGTGATCATCGTCACGCCATATCTCGCGAAGTCCGTCACGCGAGACGCCTTGTCGCTTCCGGGCGAGGAAAAAGCCGAGACCATGCGCGCGAAATGGCGGGCGGGAACGTCGCAGGCGCGGTTCGCCAAGCCTGCGCCGCGTGATGCCGCCGATTTCTCATTTTTCGATCGGTAGGACGAACCATGCGACACGTGGCGCTCATCCTCATGCTCCTTGTCTGCGCGATTACGTCGAGCGAGGCGCAACAGTGGGCATGCGATGACGCCGGGTTCGGCGAGGCGTCGCAGCGCAATCTCGAAATGATGCTGGCAAACCCCGAGCAGTTGGCATCCCCCGCCCGCGAAACGCCTCGCCATTCAGCCCAGCGCGACGAAGCCTTTGGCGCCCATGTTCGGGCTGCCGCTAAGGCGCGGCGAGAGCCTGCTTCGATCCGGACGAACGATTGATGGGCCGCCTCATGCCACACCGGGCGGCCGCGCCGGACATCGACGCCGAGAAAGCGGTGACGCTCCAGACTTTGCTGGAATGCATTGATTTGACGGCGCTCGCCGCCATGCCGCCAGCCGCCGCGCGTGACGAGATTTCCACGCTGACCAGCGAGATTTTCACCTTCGCCGCCAGCAAGCTTCCGGAGGATGCGAGAGTCTCGATAGCGCTCGATATATGCGACGAACTCCTTGGGCTAGGACCGCTGGAGCCGCTGCTGGCGCGCGATGACGTAACCGACATACTCGTGAACGGCTTGCGCCATTGCTTTATCGAGGCGGGCGGCGTCCTGCAAGCGGCGCCGTTGCGTTTCTCGTCGCTGGAGCACCTGTCCAACATCTGCCAACGCGCTGCGGCGCGGGCCGGGCGTCGTATCGACGAGGCGAGCCCAGTCTGCGATGCGCGACTGGCCGACGGCAGCCGCATCAATATCGTCTGGCCACCGCTCGCGCTGGACGGGCCGATCCTGACGATCCGCAAGTTCCGGCAACAGCCGTTCACTCTCCACGGCCTCGCCGAGTTGGGCGCACTGAATGAAGCGGCGCGAGAAATCCTCGAAATTGCCGTTCGAAGCCGATGCAATATCCTCGTCACCGGAGGCAGCGGCTCCGGCAAGACGACGCTGCTAAATGCGCTGGCGGGCTGCGTCGGCGAAGGCGAGCGCGTTGTCACATGCGAGGACGCTGCGGAGCTTCGGCTTCAGCATGCGCATACCGTTAGGCTGGAAACCCGGCCAGCCAATTTCGAGGGTTTCGGCGAGGTCGGCATGACGGCGCTCATCCGCAACGCGCTGCGCATGCGGCCGGATCGGATCGTGGTGGGCGAAGTGCGCGG
>JBGSLP010000125.1:0-5570 GCA_041740655.1 Alphaproteobacteria bacterium | reverse complement strand
ATCTCCGATTCAGGTTACAGGTCTCGCAACCCGAACCTTCTCCGAAGATCGACGGTGACCGCCAGCGTCACCACCGGCCGCGCGCTGCGCTACGCCGGGGGCTCCGCGGCGGCATCCTACACCAACCGTTGGGACACGGCCAGAGGATGCTGCCCTTTCTGCCCCTCAAGACGTGCCAGCAACCGCCTCGTCATCCCAAGGCGAGGCGTAACGATCCACGAGAAAGCTTGTCGCCCCATGAATCAGGGCAGAGGCGAAAATCGTGTAGGCGACGATCGCCCAGAGCTGGTCCTCGTTGACAAACTCTATGTGGCCGGTTGCGTAACCGACATAATAGATCGACCCGATCCCGCGCACGCCGAAAAAGCCCACGATCAGCCGGTCGCCGTGGGTCATACCCGTATTCAGCAATGCGAGCCATCCAACAAGTGGCCGAATCAGGAGGATCAAGCCGAATCCGATCAACGTATGCCACCAGTCCAGGATCGGCCAAAGCGCTGGCAGGATGCTTCCCAACAGCACGAGCAGGATGGCGGTCAGCGAATGTTCGACTGCTTCACTGAAGGCGTGCAGGCGCTTGTGGAAGTGGTGTTGTTCCTGCACGCGGCGGCAAACCAGCCCGGCCACGAACGCCCCAATGAAGCCATATCCCTCGGCCAGTTCGACGATGCCGTAGCACAGAAGCACGGCCCCTAGTGCCAGGACGCCTGGTCCGCTCTTTTCGATAGCGGCGCTGCCCCACCCGGAGAAAAGACTGCGCCCAAGCAGCCAGCCAATCAGCGCCCCGACTGCCGCCCCGACCGCAATCCGGTAGAGAACATCCAGAAGCAGCCAATCGGCCAACCAGACGGTGGGATTGGCCCCGTGGGCCGCGATGATCAGACCAAGATAGACGAATGGAAACGCCAGGCCATCGTTCAGGCCTGCTTCAGCCGTCAAGGTAAAGCGCACCGGATGCTCCCGCCCCTCCAGGGGCGGGCCGACTTGCACATCCCCGGCAAGAACCGGGTCAGTGGGCGACAGCACTGCGCCAAGCAAGACCGCACCCGCGACAGTCAGGCCAGCCAGCGCCCATCCGAGAATTGCGAGCGCCGCAATGGTCAGCGGCATCGCAATGACGAGCAGGCGTACCGTCGGCCGCCAGCGATGCCAGCTACTGATATTGTCGATCCTCAGGCCTGTGGCAAACAGCACGACGATCACGGCGATCTCGCTGGTGACCTCCCAGATGCGCGGCGAGACGGTGGGATCGAGCGCTTCCGGCATGCCGGGGACAAACGCGAAGATCGCAAGGCCCAGGATCATCAGAAATGCGGACGAAGATGCCGAGCGTTTGAAGATCATCCTCGGGAGGAGGTAGGCCAGAAAAATCGCCGCCCCCACAGCAGCCATCAGCACATGGATTTGCGAAAGTCCGAAGAAAGGTTCAGCTTCGGACATTGATGGACCGTCTCTTGTTCAGTGGCTTCAGGTGCCAGCTGTGGAAAATACTGAGTGACTACGCCGTGACGCGAGAACAAACGCGAGCCTGCGGGGGAAAGACCGGCTATCTCTTGCGGCGAGTGTAGTAACTAGGCGCCGCGCTCGGGTGACCGCCGGATACCATGGCGACGGCAGAATACCGTCGTCGCCCGGACGTTAGCTGCCACCGTCACGAACCACCGCCGCGGTGCCGAAACACGTCCGCATCTATACGGCTGCAGGGAGGGGCAGCGACACCTGAGACTGGTTTTACTTGCCGGCTAGCACCCCTGTTTTGGGCAAGTGTCGGCACCAGGTTTAATTTACTGAGCACCACCCAATCATTGGCCATTAGGTCGATGTGCCCGAAGGAAGCCTCAATACCTGCCCGGGATAAATCTTGTCGGGATGAGTGAGCATCGGCTTGTTAGCTTCGAATATTTCCTGAAAGCGGTTTGCGTCTCCGAGAGTTTTTTTTGCAATGGCCGACAGAGTGTCGCCCTTTTGTACAGTGTGGAATACGGTGCCTGTTGCAAGGTCATCTTCAACCTCGACTACACCCTCTACATTACCCACGGCCAAAATCACCTTTTCGCGTTCATCCGCACTCAAGTTCCCCCCGGTGACTTTTACCTTGTCGCCCTCGACAGTTATGTCAGCACCTTTGACGTTAAGCCCCAAATCCGCCACTTCCTTTTTCAAAACATCGGCTGTCAGCGTTTCTTCTCCGCCACCGACTAATTTTTTGCCGATCTCCTTAAGGAAATTGAAGAGTGCCATGAATTCATCCATTCTATTGAAAAATGTGCGCCGTGCCGGCGAGGCCGAGACGTCGGCCTGTGTCAAGCTTGCGATGTCAGTACTCTCTCGACGGGCCTCTTGAAAGGGCAATGATCGGTTGGCAGGCGATACTTCTCCCTTTTCATCGACGGTGCCTGTCGGACAGGATCGACGACGGCGCCTGCACCTGCATTCAATTCGCCATCGCCATTGTCGGAGAGATATGTTTCCGGATTGATGCCCGACAGCTTGGCGGTCTCGATGACGGTCATGGCGTTGGCGAGGACTTCGCCGCCGGCGTCGGAGCCCGCGGATAAAAAAATCCCTTCTTTCCAAAGCTATGGGCTTCATCGCGCGCTCGGCGTCATTGTTGTCCATGGTGACGCGGCCGTCATCGAGGAACAAGGCGAAGCCGGCCCGGCGGTTGAGCGTAGCGCATAGCCTTGGCCAGATCGCCCTTGCCGGGGATCAGAATTCGTTGACGCTCGCACCACTCGCGAAATGCCTCGACCTTCGGGTGGCTCTCGCGCTGACGCACGGCCTGGCGGATATCGCGGGGCTTGCCGTTGATAGCTGAGCTGCTGCACGTTGCGTGGGTTTCTTTGACATACTTTCCTCGACTGGCTTGGTGATCCGACGCGACGCGACTGGCGACGCACGAGACGCCTTCTCTCATGACATGGTCAAACCGCACTATCCGGAATGCGAACACGCACCGCCTACCAGGCGTCGACGCGGCTTTCGGGCGGCAGCCACATCTGGTCGCCCTCGCCGATGTCGAATGCTTCGTAGAAGGCGTCGAGATGTTGCAGCGGCGCCACGGCACGATAGGAATCGGCTGGATGCGGATCGGTCGCGATCAGGGTGCGCAGCAGTTCGTCTGTGCTTTTGGAGGTCCACATCTGCGCCCAGGAGAGGAAGCAGCGTTGCTGCGGCGCGAGCCCGTCTATGGTGACGTCCTCCTCGGGCTGATCGGCGAGGTAGAGCCGCAGCGCGTCCGACGCCAGGGTGACGCCGCCGACATCGGCCATGTTCTCGCCGACTTCGAGCGGACCGTTGCCCGCCACTGCTGTGCAGGACGTCGACGAGAAGGTCCACCGGCATGACTCGCACCGCATCCGCTGGACGCCAGTCCGCGTCGAGCCACGCGTCGTCCTGTCGTGCCCGCAATGCAGGCAGTCAACGGCTCCTTCCCGACGCTTCTGGATCGCGCCGATCGCCTGCATCTGGCCATCGAGAGCGCGCAACGCCGTCCAAAACTCCTTCTACTGTGGGCCCGACAGGCTGCCGAGAGTCGCGTAAAGCCTCCTGAACGATTTCGCATCCATCACCGTCCCTCCATCCAAACGATGCGCAAAGCCCTGCGCACGCCATTCAGATATCAGAACAAACCAGAAACAATACGGTTTTCAGACATGGCCAAAAAGAACGAATCAAAACAACGAAACGCGCCCGGGCAACCAAAGGAAAAATCGGTGTTGCGTAAAAAATCGAAGCAGCGCACGTTCGAGCTTTTTTAATGAAATTCTCCAATTATGAGTAATGAAATCAAAATGGAGGCAAAAAATGATTCGATTTATATACAAAGAGAACCTTGAAAGTGAATCTAAACTTATGAATTCAATGTATAAAGATCGCGCTATACAGTTCAAAGAACGACTCAATTGGGATGTGAATGTGGATGCGCAAGGCTGGGAAACCGATGAGTACGACGGCTTGAACCCACTTTACTTAATTTGCGAATCGCCAGACGGCCGGCATGCTGGTTCCATGCGAGTCTTGCCAACGACCGGCCGCACAATGGTAAACGAGCATTTTCGCCACCTTACAAACGGCGTGGCGATTTCGAGCCCTCTGATCTGGGAGTGCACGCGCTTCTGCCTCTCTCCCGCTGCCAGCCCAGATGTCTCCGCGAAACTGCTTGTTGCAGCATGTGAGGCAGGCCTCCGCTTTGGCGTCGAACAGGGCTTGGGCGTTTTCGATGCAAGAATGCCAAAAATATATGGCCGTCTTGGATGGAGTCCGGACGTGATTGGTGCATCAGGCAAGGGCCGCGACGCTATAAGCATTGGTATCTGGACATTTACCGAGCAGGTTCGCGATGAGATATGTCGGCGTTCCGGCATATCGCTTGCGGAGTTAGCAAGTTGGTTCGACGCTTCCTTTGGCGCTGCGCGTCAGAACGAACCCGTTGCCGCCTGAAAGCAGTCCTGGTTTCAACCCTCGGAGAGATAGGTCCAGGTCTTTAGTGGATGCCATCAGTCCGTGGCGTTGCATCGACCATGGAAACAGCAAGCGGGATACCCGCAATAACCTGTGGCCGCAGAGTTCAGAGTTTTTAAAGTTCAGTGTTAAAGGGGATCTGCAATGCGTAATGCTTGGATTGTTGAGGTTCTAAAGGATATTCGAGATTTTGCCAAAAATAATGGTATGCTTGATCTGAGCGAACACTTGGATGACGCAATTTTTTTAGCATTATTTTCCGTAAAGGAAAAAAACGCAGAAAAAAATTTAATATCAAATATTTGTTCAAAACAAATAAAATTTAGTATCACAGAAAAAGACGAGTAAAATTTTTAAAATATTTCTTTCTATCGCTTTTATATGTGCAAATAGGTTTGGTGTTCGATCCCACGGTTTGATGGGGCGGTCCTTTCTTTGAAATGGAAGAAGGCACTATTGGTGAGGTCGTCACGGGAGCGCCACGACCAAGCACGCCGTAAGAGCTGCAATACAACGATCGCAAGCTTCGCTCGCGTCGCTGAGCCAGGAATTGGGGAGGTGAATTCCAGCGCGAGGTGCAACACCGTTGACGGATAAGGTATCCGTCTGTCGCCGAACAGAAAACGGTGCTGTCATATCAAGATATTCCCATCTCACCACCGACAAAAGGGATCGGGTCGCCGATCTCAGGGCCTCCGGTCAGTCGTTGAGTGCGATCGCCCGGGCGCTTGGTCGGGTGGCGTCGACGATTTCACGCGAGCTGCGGCGCAACGCGCTCGTTAGCGGCACCTACCGGCCGCACGTGGCGGACGGGGGCCTACATGCTGCGCCGCTAGCGCATGGCGGTGATCGAGAGGAACGCGAAGCTCGCTACCTATGTCACCGATCGTCTGGCCGAAGGCTGGACGCCGGAGCAAATCGCCGGACGGCTGCGGCTCGGGATCGAGAGAGGCCTGCCGGCGGTTTGCACGGGGACGATCTACGGCTGGATCTACCACACCGGCCAGAAGGCGGGGCGGGTGAGGCGGGATCGTGGCCCGGTTGGGCCGCGTAAGCTCGCCGAACGACCTCGTGATCTGCAGACGCTCCCGCCCGGTGCTGGTGCT
>JBGSLP010000124.1:0-3549 GCA_041740655.1 Alphaproteobacteria bacterium | reverse complement strand
CGAACCAGCCGGAGACCTGATCGGCGAGCCGCTGCACGGGCGCGCGGCTGCGCTGGGCGTTGGCGACCATTTGCACGATCTGCGACAGCATCGTATCGCTGCCGACCCGTTCAGCGCGCATGATGAAGCTGCCGGTTTGGTTTACGGCGCCCGCAATGACCTTGTCGGCGGGGTTTTTCTCGACAGGCGCCGACTCGCCCGTCACCAGCGATTCATCGACCCAGGATTTGCCTTCGGTGAGTACGCCATCGACAGGAATTTTCTCGCCGGGCCGGATACGCAAGGCATTGCCCACGATGATCAATTCGACCGCCACTTCCTCCTCATTGCCCGCGGCGGAAATACGCCGCGCGGTCTTTGGCGCAAGGTTAAGGAGCGCGCGGATAGCCCCGGAGGTCTGCTCTCGCGCTCGAAGTTCAAGCACTTGCCCCAAAAGCACAAGCACTGTGATGACGGCGGCGGCTTCGAAGTAGATGGGAACAGCGCCATCGGCCGTGCGGAAAGCCGCTGGAAACAATCCGGGCGCGAGGGTTGCCACCACGCTGTAAATCCACGCGACGCCAGTGCCCATGGCGATCAGCGTGAACATATTCAGGTTACGGGTTTTAAGTGACTGCCAGCCGCGCTCGAAAAACGGCCACCCCGCCCACAGCACGACGGGCGTCGCCAGCAGGAATTGCAGCCAGTTCGAATTTTGCTGACCCAGCCGCTCCGTCAAGCCGGTCAAATGCCCGCCCATCTCCAGAACAACGACTGGCAGCGAGAGTGCGAGGCCAATCGAGAACCGGCGCGTCATATCGGTCAGTTCGTGGTTCTTGGGCGCCTCTGCCGTCACAAGTTCCGGCTCCAGCGCCATGCCGCAGATCGGGCATGATCCGGGCCCGTCCTGGCGAATTTGCGGGTGCATGGGGCAGGTGTAAATCGTGCCTTCTGGAACCGGCTCGGCCTCAGCCTTCGGGCCCAGATACTTCGCTGGATCGGTCTCGAACTTGGTTTTGCATCCCAAAGAGCAGAAATAATACGGAAGCCCGCCAAACTCAGCGCGATGCTTGGCGCTATGAGGATCGACGCTCATGCCACAAACCGGGTCGACGGCGAGACCTTCGACGATCTTGCCCGCGTTCATTACTACAGCCTTGGTCGCGTGCGGCTCGTGTCGGTGGGTGACCGTGTCCATATTTCAATTCCTAAAAACTTTTCTCAGACGCTAGATCTACCCGGCAGGGCATTTCTTAGGGGTTCTCTCTGGGAGCCTGCCCGCAGCTCAACCCGCCCTTTGGCTGAACACCCGCATTGCTATTCGATAAATCAACGCCATACCCGGCGTTTTTGACAGCAGATTTTAGTTGATCTGGCGACGTTAGCCGCTCGTCATACTCCACTGTGGCTTTTCCCGCAGCGAGCGATACGGCCACATCGCTAACCCCAGCGATAGTGTTCAGCGCGCGGGTGACTGTGCTTGCGCAGCCGCCGCACGTCATGCCGGTGACTTTCAGATGTTCGGTTTGCATTGCAATGCCCTTCCTGAATTGGATGCGAATAACTTTCTCAAGTTTATGGAGCCGCGTTTTCGGCCTCCGCGCGTTGATTTATGTCAAATGTGGATACCTGTCGGTTTGATACATATATTGTACATGTACCCGCGTGGGGTATCGTTCAAGGCCGATTGAATGTGATCACATCCCGTTGTGATTGTTTACCAAGCGTCACTTTCTCATTGATTCCCATACCCCGCACAGGTATTAGATCGCGCATCGTAGAGAGACGGAATACAGCATTGGGATGGTCATGACCGAACGCCTTATCCCCACAACGCGAAAGATCTGGCGAGAGTTTTTCGCCATTTTGCTTTTCGCGGCGCTTATGAGCGCGCAGGGCTATAAATCCGCGAATGCCCATGAGGGGCACGACCATGGCCCGCAAACAGCAGCGCTCCCGGAGAGCACAGCGCCCAGGCTTGCCCTTCAATCCGAGGCGCACCAACTGGTCGCCATCCTCAAGGATGGCGATCTGACGATTTTCCTAGATCGGACAGCCGATAACGCGCCGGTGACGGACGCAAAAATTTCCATCGCCATCGGCGATGCGACGTTTGAGGCAAAGCCACGAGCCGACGGCATATACATCCTCGAAGGCGTGCCGTTCGGGAAGGCGGGAGAATATGAGATTGTCGCCACCATATCCGCGACGTCCGGCGATGATCTGCTTATCGGGTCTCTGGCAATTCCTGAAGCCGACTCTACAGCCACACCAGGGAAAAGCGATGACGCAAAGACGCCAAGTTTCGCTAGCATTCCCGGCTGGAGTTATGCGCTCGGCGTATTCGTCGCTGGCGTTCTAGCTGGCCTGCTCCTACGCGGAGGACGGAAAACGGCGGTTGCAGGCGCATTTCTCCTTATCTGCGCGGCGACTCTCATCCCGCCATCAGCATCCGCCGCCTCGCTTACAGGAGAAATACCTCGCCGCTTGGAAGATGGTTCGCTTTTTGTGCCAAAGCCAACGCAGCGCCTTCTGGAGGTGCGCACGGCCACGGTTAAAACCACCTCGGTGCAGCCCGGCCTACGTCTCATCGGGCGCATTATCGCCGATCCGAACCGCTCCGGACTGGTGCAGAGCGTCAATGGCGGACGGATTTCCGCGCCATCAGGTGGGCTTCCCAAGCTGGGGCAAACAGTGAAAAAAGGCGAGGTTCTCGCCGAAGTCGAGCCTCCCATCGCGACAGGCGATTACTCAGATCTTGCTGAGCGTTCCGGCGAAATCGATCAGCAAATCGCTCTGGCGGAAGCCAAAATCGGCCGTTTCGAGCGCCTCATTACGACAAACGCCGTAGCCCAATCCTCGCTCGACGACGCCAAGGTCGAACTCGAAGGGCTTAAACGCCGCAAATCTGCGATCCGCAGCACGCAGCGGGAGCGTGAGGTGCTTCGCGCGCCGGTTGACGGCGTGATCTCTGCGACAAGCGCTGTTCCGGGGCAGGTGGTGGAAGCCCGCGACGTGCTGTTTCAGGTCATCGCGCCGTCAAGTTTCTGGGTGGAGGCTCTCGCCTTTGATCCGCGCAATGCGGACGGCATCACCGGCGGGCACGCGGTGCTGGAGGGTGGTAAGCCGCTCAAACTGACTTTCCAGGGCAAGGGCCGCGCGCTGCAACAGCACGCGACGCAACTGCAATTCTCGGTCGAAACCGCCGAGAACCTCAGCATCGGTTTGCCTGTCACCGTGCTCGCCCAGCGCGACAAAACCGTTACCGGCAAAGTGCTCCCGCGCGAGGCGGTGGTGCGCGGCGCAAATGGCGAAACGCTGGTCTTCGAGCATCTGGAACCGGAGCGCTTCATTCCCCGGCTGGTGCGGATCGAGCCGGTCGATGGGCAAAGCGTGCTGGTGCTGGGGGGCATTGACGAGGGCGCGCGCATCGTTGTGCGCTCCGCCGAAATGCTGAACCAGGTGCGGTAGACCCATGTTCAATTTTCTCGTCCGCACCAGCTTGAATAACCGGCTATTTGTTATCGCTGCCGCGGTTCTGCTGGTGGCTTATGGCAGTTTCATCCTGCC
>JBGSLP010000123.1:0-6745 GCA_041740655.1 Alphaproteobacteria bacterium | reverse complement strand
GTACTCGCGAGAAAGCTGAGGTGACGCCGCTCGGCGCGGACGGTCTCAGCGCGCGGCTTTTTTCACGTTCTGCGCATCCAGAAACTGCTTGAACTGCACGAACAGCTTCTCCTTGTCGCCAGTCGTCAGAGCGCGATTGCCCGAGGCCGCATTATAGTTTTCCATGAATTTTTGAAAAGCCGTTTTGATTTCGGTATCGTCCGCCTCGGCTGTTGCAACCGCCGTTGCCCGTCCCTCCAGCCATTCGCGCGCTGGCTTGAAACGCGTCCAGCCCGGAACGTCCGCCGCAAGATTGATCTCTTTCCACTTCTGGTGGCGAGATTTCTCCTTGAAGCTCTCAATTTTGGTGAAAAACTCCTGCACGAACTTTGCCAAGCGCGCATAACGCTCGGTGCCCTCCTGCCAGTTATAGACCGCAAGCAGCGCACGATTGGCAAGCGTTGGAACGCTTTGGCCGGCGGGGATCAAATTTGGATAGATCTCGCTGGTCAATTCCGCTGGGAGATACTCCTCCATCAGCTCTTTCGTATCGAACCCTGCGAGCGTCTCCTCGTCGATCGGGACGATGTGAAGCCCATCGTCTTTCTTAACCTTGGAAATGGCCGACTGAGGAGCGCCGGTCAGCACGATCATGGCGTCGAGGTCGCCAGACATCAGCCGGGAGATCGCTTCGTCGTTGTCGTAATGAGACCGTTCGGTTTCCAGTTTCAGCATGTTGAAAATGTTGTTGGCAGTAACTTCAGTCTGGCTGTTTTTCAGGTTGAAGTTGACTTTCTTGCCCCGCAGGTCAGCGAGCGACTTCACGCTCTTGCGAGCCAGCACGTGAAACTCGGCGTTGTAAAGCTTGGTTATGAAGTGAACGCGCTGTTCAAGATTTGCGTAGAGCGCCGGGTCTTTCTTCTTGAGAAGTTTGAGATTGTCCTGATCGACGGTCGCCATGTCGACGCCGCGCAGAAACAGAAGATCGTTCACGTTCTGAAAACCGCCGACGCCTAGGATAGGCAGAACGCGCAGGCCGCCCGGACGGAGATCGTTTACGACGTTGCGGATGTCCTCGGCAAATCTTGCGCAGGTGCAGGTGAGCCCTGAAACCACGATCGACACCGCGATGTCGTTCGTTTCACGCTTCTGTTCCTGATACCGTGAAAATCCTGTCTGCTGGGCCTGTGCAGCTCCAAGAGAAAAGGCAAACCCGACAGCCAATGCTGTAATCGACTTGATGAGACGCATGATCAACCTCGAATTTCGTTACGACCGCCATAAACACCATCTTATGTGGCCAAAAAACGGATTCACGAAACCAAAACGACAATTCTTTTTTGACTAAGTTAATCCGCCGCAGACTGCATACAGGACAAGCCACAATCGAACCAGTATACAACCCAAGGTTTTATAAAAACGTTCAACGCTATCTATTTGGGAATTACTCTCCGATTGCAAGTTTGTCAAACGCTAACCCCTCGGTTAAAGAGTGCTTATTTGAAATCCACGCCTTGACTAGACCACTTTTCTAGGGCGATAAACCTTTGTGGTGTCTAGTATTTACGTCGTTTACACGAGCGGCTCCGTATGTGTTTGCGGCTAAATTGAGGCCCTTAAACGACATGCGGCTTGGGGCCGCGGATCAGTATTGAGGAGATGAGAATGTCCGACTCGATCAAGTTAAGCAGAAGACATGTCCTTGCAGGCGGTGCAGGCATGGTTGCTGCAACAGCGCTCATGAACCCTTCTCTTTTGGCCAATGCGCAGGAAGTCAAACCAGCCGAGCCGAAATCGCTGCCCGAGTACGTAAAATGGAAGCCCGCCGACGCGCTGATCATCCACAGCGACCGAACAATTGAGACAAAACGTTCGGCGTTTGGCACGAGCATCATAACCCCCGAAGAAAAGCTCTATATCCGCAATAACGTAAAAGAGCCTGACGCGTCGATCGTTGCGGACCGGGATGCCTGGCAGGTTTCGATCGAGGGCGTAAAGAATCCAAAGACGCTGACAGTCGGCGAGTTGAAAAGCATGGGCTTGACGACCGTTGCAACCGTTCTTCAATGCTCGGGCAACGGACGGAACTATTTCCAGGAAAAGCTCAAAGGCACGGATAAAAAAATCAGCGGCACGCCATGGACGGTCGGCGCTGCAGGGTGCGTGATCTGGAGCGGAGTTCCGCTAAAGGCGGTCGTTGAGGCGCTGGGCGGTCCGGTCAGTGGGGCCAAATTCATCACAGGAACGGGCGGGGAGACAATTCCCGAGGGAATTAATCCCAAAGACGTTATGGTCGAGCGCTCGGTGCCAATCAAGACCCTCGATAACGTCATCCTTGCCTGGGAAATCAACGGCAACCCTATATCGCTCGCCCACGGCGGCCCGCTTCGCATGATCGTGCCCGGCTATACCGGCGTCAATAACGTCAAGTATGTCAAAACCGTAGCGCTTACCGAAAAAGAGACGGACGCGAAAATTCAGGCCACACGATACAGAATGTATCCTCTCGGAGAAAAGGGCGCTCCGACCCAACCTTCAGTTTGGGAAATGAGTGTGAAATCCTGGGTTACATCACCGCTCACGGATGTGAAGTCGGGCAAGGTTCAGGTTACAGGCGTTGCGTTTGGCGGCATGAATGCTGTTGAAAGCGTCGAGGTATCGGTGGACGGCGGCAAAAGCTGGAAGAAAGCCAAGTTTGTCGGCCCCGACCTGGGCAAGTTCGCATGGCGGCAATTTGTGCTCTCGACAGACCTGAAACCCGGCAGCTACGAGATCGTAAGCCGGGCGACCGACAGCAAAGGCAACGTTCAGCCGAAAGACAATGAAATCAACGCCAGCGGTTACAGCTACAACGGCTGGATTGGCCCTGTCGTCAAGCTGGCTGCAGCCTAAGACCACTATGGTCCCGCGCTTTGGCGCGGGACCATTTCCACAAGGCGTCTACATTCTATGATTTATATCCGCAATTCCGCGTTCTTTTTTGCCGTGTGTCTTATTGCGTGTGGCACTGCTGGACAATCTGCCTTCGCCGACCCGGCCAAGCTTGCGCTGGGTAAGCAGATATTTCTTGAAGTCGCCGAGCCCAAGTGTGGCGTTTGCCATGTGCTTGCCGACGCTGGCGTCGTCGGCGAGATTGGCCCTAGTCTCGACGACTTGAGACCGGATGCGGAGCGCGTCGAGGCCGCAGTTGTCAACGGCGTCGGCGTCATGCCCGCATTTGAAGGATTGACCCCGGACCAGATTGATGCTTTGGCCTTCTACGTGTCGACGGTCGCCGGCAAGGCGCAATAACACGTTTAGGGGGGACTTATGCCGCTGGAGCAACTGCTTGAGAGTTTGATTGACGCGGGCGCGCAGGTCGACAGCCTCTGGTCGATGTATATCGTCGTCAATCTTGGTCTGTTCTGGTTTTTTTTCCTGATGCAGCGACCGCTTCTCTTCGTCGAGCGGTTGGTCGCTTTCGTGGCGTATGCCGGTTTTGCGGTCATCAACGGCAATGCTATGATCTCATCTTACAGGCTGCTGGAAGCCGTGCGGCTCGATTTTGTGGCGAATATTGAGAAGGCCGCGGATAATAATGTGCCCGCTATCTACAATGCCATCACATCGGCCAGTTTTGCGTCGCGGCAGGATTTGATCCTGATAACCCACGGCGGCGCCATCGTTTTCGTCGCGCTGATCCTGATTTTCCGCAACGCCATGATCTCATATTACAAGCGGCATTATCCGGAATATCTAATGACTCCGCAGAAGGTCGGGCTGGACTAACCCGCCCTCACGACCGAATTTCGCCGCCGGTCGCGCGGCGAACTTCACTCACGATCTTGGCGGAAACGGCCTCGATCTCCGCCTCGGTGAGGGTTTTCTCGCGCGGCTGAAGCGTCACCTCAAGCCCGAGCGACTTTTGACCAGCGCCGAGCGCACCGCCCTCGAACACGTCGAATATGCCTGCGCCGACTATAAGCTGCTTATCGGCGCCAAGCGCGGCTTTCAGCACATCGCCAGCCGCGACCTCACGCTTCAGCACGAAGGCGAAGTCGCGCCGCACAGGTTGCAGATCGAATGCCTCGAGACGTGGCTTGGCAGAGCCTTTTTTCTTCGGCGTGGGGATGACGCCGGGGAACACCTCGAAAACGGCGATCGGCTCGCTCAGGTCGAATACTGTGGCGACATCAGGGTGAAGCTCGCCAAACACCGCGAGCGTTGTTTTCGGCCCCAGCTTCAGGCTGCCCGAGCGCCCCGGATGCAGCCACGATGGCGCATCGCGCGAGACCGAGGCTTTGTCGGGGTCGAAACCGCACGCGGCGAGCGCTGCAATCGCATCGGCTTTCGCGTCGAGGTACCCTGCAGGCTTCGCGGCGCCATCCCAGTGACGGCCCATGCCGCCGACCCGCGTCAGGCCCATGCGCACGCCTGAGGCGGCATTGAACTGTTCATCAGGCGCATCGCCGCCAAAGGCCTGCCCCACCTCAAACAGCGCGATATCGGACGCGCCGCGATTGAGATTCACGGCGGCCGCCCGCAGCAATCCGGGGATCAGTCCGGGGCGCAAGGACGACATCTCGCGCGAAATCGGGTTGGAAAGTTCCGTCTCCGGAAAACCGCCGCCGAACAACTCGGCATCGGCGCGCGGAATGAACGACCACGTGATCGCCTCCACAAGCCCCCGCGAGGCAAGAGCGCGCCTCAGAGCCTTCAGCCGCTTCTGCGGTTCAGTCACGACCGGCTTCGCGCTCTCCAGCGTTGGAGGCAGCGGCGTTGCTGGCACATGGTCGATACCATGCAGGCGGATAACCTCCTCCACCAGATCGGCCGATCCATGGATGTCCGGACGCCAGCTCGGCGCGGTGATGTGCAGCTTCGGCGCGTCGCCCTCGATCTCGAATCCGAGCTTTTTCAGGTAGGAAGTGATGTCGGACGGCTTCAGTTTCAGGCCGGTGAGCTTCTCCACGCGCTTCGGATCGAACTTGATGGTCCGGCGGCTGTCCGGCGCCTCGCCCGCAACTTCGAGCCGGGATGGTTCGCCGCCGCAAATGTCCATGATCATGCGGGTGGCTAGCGCGACGCCCGTTTCCGCCGACGCTGGGTCGATGCCTCGCTCGAACCGATAGCGCGCATCAGAGATTATCCCCGTGCGGCGGCCCGTCATCGCAGTCCGCAGCGGATCGAAATAGGCGGCCTCGATGAACACGTCCACGGTGCTCATCGTGCAGCCCGACGCCTCGCCGCCCATGACGCCGCCGAGGCCGAGCACGCCATTCCCATCGGCGATGACGCACATCGCCTCGTCCAGCGCATAAGTTTTGCCGTCGAGCGCCTTCAACTGCTCGCCTTTGCGGGCAAGCCGGGCTGTGATCGGACCGGAGAGTTTCGCCACGTCATAAACGTGGAGAGGGCGGCAGCGATCGAGCGAAATGTAATTGGTGATGTCCACCAGCGCGCTGATGGGGCGAAGTCCGACAGCCTTCAGCCGTTGCTGCAGCCAATCGGGCGATGGTCCATTGCGAACGCCCCGGATGACGCGCCCGGCGAATATCGGGCAGGCGTTGGCGTGCTCGTCGGCGAAATCCAGTTTGATCTTTACCGGCGACTTGAACTTCCCCTCGCCCGAATATGCCGCCTCGTCCTTCTTCAGCTTGCCAAGGCCCGCCGCGGCCAGATCGCGGGCGATCCCGCGCACCCCCAGCGCGTCCGGGCGGTTCGGCGTAATGGCGATTTCGATGACCGGATCGTTCAGCCCCATCACATCGACGAAGCGCTCGCCGATATGCTTTGCGGCGCTCTCCGGCAACTCGATGATGCCCTCATGTTCACCCGACAGCTCCAACTCCCGCTCCGAACACAGCATTCCCGCTGAATCAACCCCGCGAATTTTGGCGGCTCCGAGCGTGAAATCGCTCCCCGGCACGTAAACGCCCGGCGCGGCGAAAACCCCGATCAGCCCTGCCCGCGCATTCGGCGCGCCGCACACCACCTGCGCTAGCCCCGCGCCGGTATCGACGGTGCAGACGCGCAGCTTGTCCGCATTCGGGTGCGGTTCCGCTGTCACAACGCGCGCCACCGTGAACGCGCCCAGCTTGTCGCCCGGATTGTCGATGCCCTCCACCTCCAGCCCGATGCGCGACAAGGTCTCGCTGATCTCGTCCAGCGACGCCTTCGTTTCGAGGTGATCGTTAAGCCAGTCGAGCGTGAATTTCATGATAAGCAAACCGTTGGGTGAGAAGTTTACAGGCCGTCAATCGCTCCGATAAGGCGGTGTTGTCAATCAAAAGCGCAGCGTGACGGACGCAATCAGGCCAGCACCGCGAAGCTCGGGAAGCCGTAGTGGGCGCGGGCCATTTCGCAGGCGTCGTCACCTGGCTGGCAGTCGCGGCACACGATGGGGCGGACGGCGTAGACGGAGCAGGCGGTATGCTCGCCAATCGCGCCGGTCAGCGCAGAGCAGCGCTCTCCGTCGCACCGCATGCGGCCTTGTCCGTCATCCACGAACTTTGGCGGGATAAGCGCCAGATCGGCGTCATCCTCCAACGTGAAACGCGGCCATTCGTGAGAGTAGGCGCAGCACGCCCCGCAGCCCTGACAATCATGCACGGAAACTGCGGGCAATGCGTGCCGCGACGTCATTTCTTGCGCTGTTTGCGAGCGGCATAGCGGGCGTCGCGGGCGGCTTTCTGTTCGGCGGCGAGCCGGATTTTCTCGGCGGCCTCCGCTGCTTCGCGCTCTTCGGCGGCCTTCAATTCAGCGGCCTCTCGCGCGATACGCTCTT
>JBGSLP010000122.1:0-3489 GCA_041740655.1 Alphaproteobacteria bacterium | reverse complement strand
CGCGACGGTGATGCGCGTGCGTGATGGCGACGGCAAGCGCGTCGGCCTCGTCAGCGCTCGCGGGCTTTGCCTTGGGCAAGAGGAACGCCAGCATTGCGCGGATTTGCTCTTTCTCCGCATGCCCGGCGCCGGTGACGGTTTTCTTGACGAGGTTCGGCGCATATTCGGCGACCGGCAACCCCGCCCGCGCTGGCGCTAGCAGTGCGATACCCCGCGCCTGCCCGAGCTTCAGCGTTGCATGGCCATCGCGGTTGACGAAAGTCTGCTCGACAGCGGCTTCCGTGGGCGACCACGCGGTCAGCACGGCGTCGATGCCGATGAAAAGCGCGCAGAGACGCGCGGCCAGCGAGTCTGCCGCATCCGAGGTCACCGTGCCCGAGGACACATAACCGAGGCGCGAGCCATCCCAGTCGATCACGCCCCAGCCGGTGCGCCGCAAGCCGGGATCGATGCCGATAATGCGGACGGAAAGGGTCATGGGCGCGAGTTAATGTTGCGAATCATGCAGCCGATCATACGCCTCAGTCGGCGGTCGGCAACTTGGCAATCGTCGGCGTTCGGGTTACCAGCAGACTTTATACTGATCGAGGCCGGAGCAGGTCTTTCCGCCCTCCTTGTAAACGGCGGCGCCGTTAACGGGCTTTTTGGCGGGCGCGGCTTTCTGCGGTTTTGCCTCGGCTGGCTTTTTCACGGGTTCGGTGGACGGCGGCGGCGTCGTTGTTTGCGAAAACGCGGGGGCCGCAGCCAGCGTGGTCAGCAATGCGGCGATCATGAAATGCGTCATGCGCTCATCTTCTCCATCAGAGCCTCGGACATCTCGAAATTGGCGTAGACGTTCTGAACGTCGTCGGAATCTTCCAGCGCGTCGATCATTTTCAGCAACTTGTCCGCCTTCTCCTCGTCGACCTCGACGAAGTTCTGCGGGCGCCAGATGATTTTCACGGCGCGCGGCGCGCCAAACTTGCCCTCAAGGGCGACAGCGACCTCGTGCACTTCCTCGAAATTGCAGTAGAACCAGTGGCCGTCCTCGTCGCTTTCGCAATCGTCGGCGCCGGCCTCCATGGCGGCTTCGAGCATCTCGTCAGGAGTGCCAGCGTCCGGGCCGTATTCGATTTCCCCGACTCGGTTGAATGAAAACGAAACGGCTCCCGTCTCCCCCAGATTTCCGCCATGCTTGGAGAAAATCGAGCGCACCTCTCCCGCGGTGCGATTGCGATTGTCGGTAAGCGACTCCACGATGACGCCGACGCCGCCCGGGCCGAAGCCCTCATACCGGACCTCCTGATAATCGACGCCGCCCGCCTCCTGCGATTTCTTGATCGCGCGGTCGATATTGTCTTTCGGCACGTTCTGGGCGCGCGCTGCGAGAATGGCGCCGCGAAGCCGGGCGTTCATCGCCGGATCGGGCAGGCCCATTTTCGCGGCCGCCGTAATTTCACGCGAAAGCTTGGAGAACACCTTGCCGCGCTTTTTATCCTGCGCGCCCTTGCGGTGCATGATGTTCTTAAATTTCGAATGCCCTGCCATGTCCGCCCACTATTTCTTATGCATCGTCAAGCGCCCCTGCGAGCGTTGCGAATCCTTGAGGTGTCTGAAGTCGTGGATGTCATAAAGCCATTGGCGACGAAAGTCGATAACGTAAGGCGCTTTCAGCGAGCACCGGACTTATCGCGATTGATGGGATGCGCGGGCGGTTCGACATCGCCGTGCTCCTGAAGCCATATCGTGGCGGTCCAGCACAGGATCGCCCATGCCGCGCCAAGCGCCCACCCGGCGAGCACGTCCGTTGGCCAATGCACGCCGAGATACACACGGCTGACCCCGACGATCAGCGCCAGAAATATCGAAAAGCCAATGATATAAATGCGTATGAGCACATCAGCCTGCGTGCGCGCGAGCACCGCCCCGAGGGTCGGGTAGACGACGGGGGACATCATGGCGTGGCCTGATGGAAAGCTGGCGGTGTAGATGGCGATGGTGTCGAGCACGACGCTGGGGCGCGGACGGTCAAACGCAATTTTGAGGCCCGTGCTGATCGCCGTGCCGCCGATCACCGCCACCAGAACCCACACCGCCGCGTGTCGATTGCCGGTGAGGTGCAGAAAGATGACCACCGCAATGGTCGCAATCGCAAGCACCACGGTGCTGCCGAGAGCGGTGACGTCGCGCATCATTTCGTGCACCCAGGCCGGGCCGAGCGGATGCGCGCTGTTTTCGGGGTTGCGAAGCGAGAGCAATAGCCAGTTATCGAAACTGCGGCTATCGCCTGCAACCATATCGCCAGCAAGGTCGCCGAAGACAAAGGCAGCGAGAACTGCGAGCGACAGGCCGATGACTATGCCCCGCTCACGCGGCGTCGCGCCCATGAACATGATCGCCCAGTTCTGCGGAAGGGTGAGTACAGCTTTGGAGAGGTCTTTGAAAAGATGGCTCATCGGCGGTCGCCGTAATGGCGTTCAGAGTGCGGGTACAAACACAAAAAGGCTGCCGCAGTTCCCCGCGACAGCCTTCGATAGACGATGAAATAATTAGCGGTTCAGCGACGGATTGCTCCAGTAAGGCTGAGTTCCGTAATGTGTATGGGTGCGAGTTTCCCAATCACGGTTCGTGTAGCTGTCCTCATCGAAATCAGGCGCGTTGCTCAGTTGATCTTCGGTGACGCTTGTACGATACGCTTCCAGCTTGGAGTCGTAGTTGAGGGCAGACCAGGGCAGCGGATAATGGCTCTTGCCAAGGCCAAGGAAGCCGCCAAATTCGACGACAGCATATACAACCCGGCCGCTCATTTTCTCGATCATCAGATGATCGATGGAGCCGATTTTCTCGCCGTCGCTGCCGTAGACTTTCGTGCCTTCGACATTTTCGCTAGACACGAGCATTTTGCCCGAATGTTCATGATGAGCCATAGTTATCTCCCTTTACGTGAAATCATGCAGGGATAACAAGGCGCCCGGATTTTAGTTCCCGAGTTTACGCAGTCCAGCTCATGGTTTCAGGCGGATCGAGACCGAGCGGGCGTGACCATGCAGCCCTTCGGCAGTCGCCAGCGCAACCGTCGCCGCGCCCAGCGCCTGAAGGCTGCCGCTGTCGAGCCGCAAAATGGACGTCCGCTTCATGAAATCGAGAACGCCAAGCCCGGATGCGAAGCGGGCGGAGCGGGCCGTCGGCAGAACGTGGTTCGAGCCGCCGGTGTAATCGCCAACCGCTTCGGGCGTATTCGCGCCCAGAAAAGCGGCGCCCGCGTTTGTAATTCCCCGCAGCAGGTCCTCCGGATCGGGGGTGGCGATTTCCAGATGCTCTGGCGCAAGCCTGTTGACGAGCGGCACGGCGTCGTTGATCGCCGGAGTCAGGATCACGGCGCCGTAAGTCATCCAGCTCGCTCGGGCAATCTCCGCGCGTGGGAGCGTTTGCAACTGGCGATCGACGGCATCGCACACCGCATCGGCAAACGCCGCGTCGTCGGTGATGAGGATGGATTGGGCCGCCTCG
>JBGSLP010000121.1:0-3040 GCA_041740655.1 Alphaproteobacteria bacterium | reverse complement strand
TTGTGCCTCGACCCGGCCGAGTTGGAGGATGCGCGCTGGGTGGACCGCGCGCAAGTGCGGGCGATGCTCGATGGCGAGGACCCGGACGGTCTTACGCTGCCCGGCCCGCACTCAATGGCCCACACGCTTTTGAGGCTATTTACCGAAGATTTTCAAGCGTTTATTTAGACGAGTTACGCGAGCCTGATTTTAGTTCTCCGGACGGCGACGCTTAAGCCTTGTTCTCGATCTCCGCGCGAAGCTCCTTTTTCGACAGCTTGCCGATGAGCGTTTTCGGCAGGCTGTCGCGAAATTCGATCTCCGATGGCATCTCGATGCGCGAGAGCTTCGGCTCCAGATGCTTGAGCATATCCGCTTTCGTCGCCTGCTGGCCCGCGCGCAGCTTGATGAACGCCTTTGGCGCCTCGCCGCGATACTGATCGGGGATGCCGATAACGGTCACTTCCTCGACCGCCGGGTGCTCGTACAGCGCGTCCTCGATCTTGCGCGGATAGACATTATAGCCCGAGCATAGGATCATATCCTTGATGCGGTCGACGATGTAGCTGAAGCCCTCGGCGTCCATGGTCGCCACGTCGCCGGTGCGGAAAAACTTGCCGACGAACGCATCGGCCGTTTCCTTCGGGCGCATCCAGTAGCCTTTCATGACCTGCGGCCCGGCGATGCAGATTTCGCCCTTTTCGCCTTGCTCGACCTCGCGCTCAGGATCATCGAGCGCCCGCAGGCTGATGATCGTGCGCGGCAGCGGCAGGCCGATGGATGCGTCCTTGAACGGCCCGGATGGCGGATTGATGCTGGCGACGGGCGAGGTTTCAGAGAGGCCATAGCCTTCGACGAGCTTGCAGCCCGCCACGCGTTCGAAGCCTTTCTTGACCTCAACGGGCAAAGGCGCTCCGCCAGACACGCAGTATTTGAGCGATGAAAGATTGTATTTGCTGATGCTCGGCGCGTTCATCAGCGCGTTGAACAGCGTCGGCACGCCGGCCATCACGGTCGGCTTGGCGGAGTTGATGAGCTTCAGGGTTGCGATGATTTCGAAACGCGGCAGCATCACGAGGCGGGCGCCGATGCCAATTCCGAAATTCATCAGGCACGTCATCGCGAAAACGTGGAAGAACGGGATGACGCAGATGAAGCTTTCCTCGCCGTAGCGGATGTCCGGAAACCACGAAATGATCTGCTGCACATTCGAGGATAAATTCGTGTGCGTGAGCATCGCGCCTTTGGGGAGGCCCGTGGTTCCGCCCGTATACTGGAGCACCGCCACATCCTCGACATTGACCGGCGGCGCAGTGAACTTGCCGTCATTCGCGAGGACTTCAGCATAGGTGATGATTTTGGAGCGCTGGCTCGACGATTGCCATTTCGAGACCTCCCTGCCCTTCAGCGCGCTGAACAGCACGCTTTTCACGCCGGGGAGTTGGTCCTTGAACGGGCAGACTATGGTTCTGGGCAGCAGGCCCGCCTGCATGAGAGCTTCAGCTTTTGGGAAAGTGGCCTTCAGGTCCAGCGTCACCATCAATGTAAGCTGGCTATCTTTCACCTGACCGGACAACTCCTCCACCGTGTAGAGCGGGTTGAAGTTCACAACGGTGCCGCCCGCTTTCAGGATGGCGTAGTAGAAAACGATGAACGCCGGGCAGTTGGGCAACAGCAGTCCTACATTGACGCCCGGCTTGACGCCCAGCGCTGCGAGTCCTTTGGCTGCGCGGTTCACGCACGCGCCAAGCTCCGAATATGTCATCGTCTTGCCTAGGAAACTCGTGGCGATATTGCCGCCAAACCGGGCCACCGCTTTATCGAGCGTCACGTGCAGCGGCTCCGGCGTGAATGTCATATCCCACTTGATACCAGGCGCGTATGTCGCGATCCATGGGTAAGCCTCCGCTGCGGGGCCGGGGCGTTCGACGCTATTGTGCAGATGGTGTACGCTCATGATAGCCCTCGCTGATTAGGATTTTTCGCGCGTTTCCAATGGCTTTTCGCCCAGCGCCCGATTAAGCGGGGCTAAAGCTGTTTTTAATATGCCTTAAATCAATATAATCGCGGCGCTGCGCGAATGGCAACACCTGTCATAGAATCGAACAGACGTTTCGCGCGCTCGCCTGTGCTAACCTTATGGCGCAATAGCTGTGTCCATGTGCTCTCAAACGCTAGACTTAAGAGAAAATTGGCTTTATCTGGGGCGTCACGATTGTGAACGCCTGTGCGAGTCCAAAATGGTGTTTGGCTGCAAACGCCACGGACGAGGCAAGGCAAGGAGAGCGCCATGGATGAAGTTGCCGACAAAATCGTCGCCATTCTGAAGAAAAACATGAAGAACCCGCCAGAGCACGTTCCAATGGAAACCAAGCTCGCCGATCTGGAGATCGAGTCGCTCGATCTCGCCGTGATCGTGTTCGACATCGAAGACACCTTCGGCATCCAGATCCCCTACAACGCCAATGAAGACGTGCAGGATTTTGCGACCGTCGGCTCCGTGGTGGAGCGCGTGAAATCGATCATCGCCGAAAAAGGCGCAACGGGCGCCGCCGCTTAAACTCCGAAAGCAAAACCGTATGGCGAGTTCAACGAGGCGCCGTGTCGTGGTGACCGGCCAGGGCGCGATGACATCGATCGGCACAAGCGCCGAAAAGATGTGGGCTTCCATGCGCGAGGGGCGCTGCGGCGTCGGCCCGCTCACCGGCATGTCGATGGAAGATCTCTATATCCATATCGCCGGGCAGATCAAAGACTTCGAACCGCGCGAGCGTTGCGGTCATTCCAAGCCGCTGATGCTGGCGGATCGCTATTCGCAGTTCGCTGGCTCCGCCGCGATCGAGGCGATGAGCCAGGCCGGCTTCACGGGGCCGGTTCCGAACGGTTACCGCGCCGCGTCGATCATCGGCTCCGGCATTGGCGGACTGGCGACCATCGAAAAGGGATACGAAGACCTTTTCATCCACAAAAAGAAAGCAACCCATCCGCTGACGCTTCTGCGCTCCATCGCGTCGTCGGCAGCCGCGCATGTCAGCATCGAATATGGCATCAAAGGCCCGTG
>JBGSLP010000120.1:0-7624 GCA_041740655.1 Alphaproteobacteria bacterium | reverse complement strand
CTGGCTGTCCACCCCGTCGGTCAGCACCTTGCGCATGAAGGCTTTTGCGTAGGTCATGCTTTCGAGACCGAACGCCTTCATCGCATATGACAGGAGGCGCCGGTCGCCGAGGAATTTCTCCACCGTGTCAGCCTTGCCGATGTTGGCGAGATAATAGTCGGTGTCGCGCGCAACTTTGGGGTCGGCCGCTGCCGTTTTGAGAGAGCGCGGCAGATCGCGGGCGATGTTCGCGTAGCTGACGAGAGTGCTGACCACAGACGGCTCCATGCAAAAACTCACAGGAATCATCTCCCGTTTCGCCTTGCGCGAAGCTGTCGGGCGCCAAATCAGGCTGACGCAAGGCGGCGGGGCTAGTCATTGCCGGACACCGTTGGAGCCTAGAAGCGTGACAATCCTCATTGGCCTGCTGATAACCCTTGCCTGCATGATGGGCGGCTTCATGGCCATGGGCGGCCATCTGGGGGTCATCTGGCAGCCGTGGGAGTATGTGATCATCTGCGGTTCGGCGCTTGGCGCTTTCGTCGTCGCCAATCCGATGAAGGTCATCAAGGACAGCGGCAAGGCGATCATGGAAAGCCTCACCAACGCCGCGCCCAAACCGCGCGAATATCTCGAAGTGCTGGGGGTGCTCTATGGCCTGATGCGTGAACTGCGATCCAAGCCGCACAACGAGGTCGAGGCGCATATCGACAAGCCGGACGAGTCGCCGATCTTTCAGCGCTTTCCGACGGTTCTCGCCAATCGCGCGCTGATGGTTTTCATCTCCGACTATTGCCGCCTCATCATCATGGGCAACGCGCGCACGCACGAGGTCGAATCCCTCATGGACGAGGAAATTCACACCATCAAACACGATCAGATGAAGTCCTACCACGCCCTAGTCGGAGTTTCCGAAGGCCTGCCGGCGCTCGGGATTGTCGCCGCCGTGCTGGGCGTCATCAAGGCGATGGGCGCGATCGATCAACCGCCCGAGGTGCTGGGCCATCTGATTGGCGCCGCGCTTGTCGGCACGTTCGCGGGGATATTCTTCTCATATGCGGTCGTGTCGCCCATCGCCAACAAGGTGAAGATGATCCGGGAGAAAAAGCTGCGGCTCTACATCATCGTCAAGCAGACGCTGCTGGCGTTCATGAACGGGGCGATGCCGCAGGTCGCGCTCGAATACGGACGCAAGACCATCTCAGCGTACGAGCGCCCCTCGATTGACGAGGTCGAGGAAGAAACGACCGGCGGCGTCGCCGCGATTAAAAAAGCCGCTTGAGGAACCACATGATGGCCATTGACGATCTGAATCCGGCGCGAACCGCCGAACCCGCCGCCGCCTATACAGGCAACCTCGATGTCGTAATGCGTATCCCGGTCGCCGTGAAGATCGTGCTCGGGTCCGTCACGATGCCGGTCGCGAATCTGATCAAGCTCGGGCGCGGCTCGGTCATACCGCTCGACAAGCGGATCGGCGAGCCCGTGGACGTGGTCGTCAATAATCGCGTCGTGGCGCGTGGCGAGATCATCGTGCTCGACGAGGATACGTCGCGCTTTGGCGTTTCGCTTACCGAGGTGCTGGGCGCCCAGCCGTCCGGCGATAACGTCTAGCCACTCCCTCGGCATGGCCCGCCAAAGCTCATCCTCATGACAGACGCGCCCGATAAGGACAGCAAAACCGAGGAAGCCAGCGAGAAGAAAATCCGCGATGCGCTGGAAAAAGGCAACGTGCCGGTCTCGCAAGAGGCGGCCATCTTCGCGTCGCTGGCCGGAATCCTTGTCGCCGCGGGCTTCTTCGTCGCGCCCGGGGGGCTTCGCCTCGCTCAATCCCTGCAAACGCTGCTCGACGATCCGGCGAAGTTCTCGCTCGCCAACGGTCAGGACGCCGCCGCGCTGATGCTGGCCGCCGCGATCGAGGCTGCGTGGCTTGCGGGGCCATTCGCTCTCGTCATCATGGCGGCGGGCATCGCCGCATCGCTCCTGCAAACGCCGCCGCGCCTCGTGATGACGCGCATTCAGCCGGACTGGTCGCGCATTTCCATCGGCAAGGGCTGGGAGCGAATGTCAGGCGCGTCCGGCCGGGCAGAGTTCATCAAGGCCTGCTGCAAATTCGCGGCGGTGACGATTGCCGGAGCGGTTTTCGTCCAGATGCACCGGGATGACGTTTTCAACGCGATGTTCACCGAGCCAGGCGCCTTGCCCGAGGCGATACTGCGGCTTTGCATTAGCCTGCTTGTCTGGATCGCCTCGCTCACGCTGCTGCTGGCGGTCGGCGATATCTTCTGGACGCGCATCTTCTGGCGGCAGGAATTGCGCATGACGCGACAGGAGGTAAAAGACGAGCACAAGCAGATGGATGGCGATCCGATCATCAAGTCACGCATGCGCTCACTTGCGAGGGATCGCGCCCGCCACCGCATGTTTGCGGCGGTCGAAAAGGCGACCTTTGTGGTGGTCAACCCGACGCATTACGCCGTCGCCCTGCGCTATGTCCGCGAGGAAGGCGGCGCGCCCGTGACCGTCGCCAAGGGCAAGGACATCATCGCGCTGCGGATACGCGCACTGGCCGAGGATCTGGAAATCCCGATTATCGAGGACAAGGCGCTTGCCCGCTCGCTTCACGACATCGCGCACGTGGACAAGGTGATACCGCCGCAGTTCTTCAAAGCCGTGGCCGAGATCGTCTTCCAGCTCTATAGCTCGAAAACCGGGGGCAACAGCTTCAAAGGGTGAGTTTTTATCGAACCCAAGAACTCTGCGTTTACTCTGATCGAGGATGGCCGCAGGCAATTAAATTTTGAGAAACCTATGCGGGGCCATGCTTGCGCCATGTATAGATCACCCAACATAGAGAGTTTAATGCTCCGACGCGACGCCATCCGGCAATGGCTTGAGGATGATGCGCCGTTCACGGAGTTCGACCAGAAACACCTCAATCAGGGTTCGCCTGAGCAGGCTTACTGGCACCACGGATATCAGGCCGCTCTGCACGACCTCATCAAGTCGCTCACCACGTCCGCGCAAATGTCACGCAATGAGGGCAAGTCCAGCGAGTCCCCGGCGTCCGCGCAGGATGGCTCCGATTGTTCGGAGGATTGAAGGCGTGAAATAACTCGCACTCTTTCAAAAAAGCCTGTTCCGCAGTGTCGAAAAGCCTGAATTTGAACATCAGGTCGGTGCCGATGAAGGCGCGAAGGCCTCCTGCGAGATTGGAGTCGGCGCGCCCGACGCGACTGAGGCAGAACCGCCCATTCGCATCCACGTAGCCGAGCGCGAACCCGCCGGGCGAATTGCCGGTGACGGTTCGGTCGATCACGTCCACACTCAGCCGATATGGCCCAAGAAGCCCAGCACTTTTCATCACGGCGCACCCTTTATCGGCGTCCAGCCCGCGCCGCTGGACTTCGCGTTGCAATGGCGATCCGCTTCCGGCGTGCGCGCGCCAAGTCCCGTCGCGACCATGTTTGCAATCACGCGGCAGACATAGAGCTTATGCGCTGCGTGGTTTGTCGGACCGGCGTGGTAGCGAGCGATGGCTTTCGTCCAACTCCCCTCCCGATCTCGCAAACTGCGCAGAAAGCGGGCGGAATAATCGACGTTGCGCGCCGGATCGAACATCGCCGCGACCGAGGGGAAATTGCGGCCATGGAAATGATGGTTGATCTGCATGCACCCGACATCAATAAGCTTTGCGCCGGACTGCCGAACCCGCGCAAATTCATCGAGAGCAAGCTTGAGCGAGCCGCTGAACAGGGCGCGTCCCTCAATGTTCATCGCATAGGGTTGAAGCGTTCCGCCGCGCCCGGATTCGGTGAGACCAACGGCATAGAGAACGGCCAGGGGCACGTCATGCCGTTTGCCCGCGCGCGCCATTTCCGCCTCGCATATCCCCGCTTTCGGCGATGCGCTGGCTGGCGGGGGCTCAGAGATAAACGCCGCCGCGAAGATCAGGATTTTGCAAAGTCTTTTCATGGCTTTCGGATAACCCGGATTGATTTGCGCGGTCGTCATCGGACTGCGACCGATAGTTCGCGTCGCGTCCGCCTCCGTCCTGCTTACCGGTCGAAGTTTGAGCGGAGCTTTCGCCGTTCATCGGCACGCTGGCGGTGATGTCCGGCTTTGCGACGGAGATAGTTAGGCCATCGACGGCGTAGCCCGCGGCTGAAAGTCGATCGGCAAGGGCTTGGGTGTCGACACGCAAGGCGCCAGCCGTGGCCTCATGCTCCGCTTCGAGCGCGATGGCGAGCGACTGATCCTTCAACGAAAGGGTCACGGTCACCGAGCCGAGGCCTGCCGGCTGCAGCTCGATGCGTAGAACCTTGAGCGCAGGCGTCGGCGCAGCAGCGGTTGGAGCCGCCGTAGGCTGCGGGGTATCGCCGGTTTGCGCATCAATAACCGCGGAGGCAACCTGCAGTGCGGGGGGCGCAGGGTTCACGGGCGCAAAGGCGCTTATGTTGAGGCCCGCCTGTGGCGCAGGAGCGGGCCCAGTCATTGGCCGTTCCGGGCTATCAGGCGAATGCTGAGCCTGCCCATCGCCTAAGTTCAGAGGCTTCCTTGGGGCGACATGGTAATCTGGATTGATTGCCGCCTCCGCGCGGACGCGAGCGCGCCCGGTTTCACGCTGAGGCGGAGCGTCGGCGAGCAATCTCAGATCATCGGCTTTTTCGAGCGGATCAGCGTCGACCGCCCTGTTGTAAGCTGGTGACCATGCCACAGGCGATGCAATTGGCGCGAAATGCGTTCGCTGCTCGGTGACAACGATCGTCGCCTGCGGCGGGGATGGAGGCGCAGGCGCGGCGATCGCGCGGCCCCATTGCACCATCGATGGGTCGGCTTTCGCCTTGCTCGCTTCTGGGTTCACTTGAGGGAGATGGTCGAGCGCGTCAGTGTTAATCAGCGCAGGCATCGGGCCATCCGGCGAAGGACTTAAAGTCGGTGCGGCAACTTCAGCGACGAGCGCGGGTTCGTCGCTATGCTGGCTGGCCTCAGGTTGGGTAAAAACCACGACTGGCGCCAGTCGCTGATCCAGCAGCGGCGGCAGCGCCTCGTTTGATAACGGTGGGGTTGTCTGTTCGGTCAACACCGTTTTCTCCGCCGCCTCATGGGCACCCGAAAGCGCGGCCATGAACGCATCGCCGCCCTGCCCTTTCTCATCCAGGTCGAGCCGCGAGAGGAGATTCCGCTCCAAACCTCCCGATTTCTGCATTGCTCTGGCCAGAACCGGGGATGCATTCATCATTGCGCCTCCTCAATCAGCGTCTGCGCGGCGGTCAAGGCGTGCTGCGCGCGTTTCATTGCTGTGGACTCACCGGCGCCGCTATTCACGACAACGTCCTGATTGATCGCGGATGCTTGCTCCGGCGGTCGGCGGATGGCCTCCGCGAGGTCGAGCGCCGCCCGGCGCAACTCCGCGTCGCCAGCCTCGAACCGTTCTTGCGCCATGGACTGAAGAAGCGACCGGCCGCGCTCCCATTCCTTGCCCGCGACGAGCGCGACGGCCTCATAAAGTTTTGCTCGCGCTTTCACGCGGAGTGACGCGGTGGTCGTTGTGGCCTTCTCGCTCGCATACAGCGTCAGCTTGACCTTGCCGCGCAGGACAGCCTCGCGGGCGATCAGGATATAAAAGTCGCTCCGGCGTGACGCTGGCGCTTCCTCAAGGGCCGCGTCCATTGCGGCAAGCTGCGCGGCGTCATCCGCGTCGATCCGGATGGCCGCGGCTGCGAAAGTCTGCAGAAAGCTGTCCCCGTAACTCGACTTAGGAAAGCGCCGCAGATATCGCGACGACAAAAGTAGCCCGCGCCGCACGTTGCCTGACTCCAGCAGCAAAACCGAGTTGCGGCGAAGCGCGGCTTCCTCCACGAGCGTGCCCGGCGCCAGAAGTTCGGCGTCATCATAGCGCGACGTCGCCTTGCCGGGGTCGTCCCTCGCATTCACGATGCCCTGAACGAGCGCGATATGTCCGGCGATGCTGGGATCGAGCGAGCGCGCATCGACGCCGTCCAGCAGCTTCTGCGCCTCGGCGCTTCGTCCCTCGCCGAACGCCAAGACGCCCTTCGCAAGGTCGCCGTTCAGATCGCCGAGAGCGTTCTGCGCCAGCAAATCGCGAAATGGTCGCGGATCGCCGCCGCTCAACACGAAACTGAGCAAGGCCCGCTGATTGCGCGGCTCGTTCCAGGTCGTAGGCGGAGCGCTGGAAATCGTTTTCAGAATTGTAAACAACATCGCGCGCTGGGCAGCATGGGCGTTTCTCACGCCATGGGCGATCTGACTCTGCATCACCTGCAAGGTGCGGACGAGTTCGAAGGGCTGTTCCTCTCCGCTCGCGGCGTGCCCGTGGCGCAGCAGGAGCAGGAATGACAAAGCGGCAGTAAGAACGACGCGGCTCATGGGGTGGTTGTCCGCAGCAAAATCTCAATGCGGCGGTTGGCGGCGGCCTCAGGATTTTGCGCCATCCTGAGGCTGGTCGCGCCGTAGCCCTCGATGCGCTCGATCCTCGCTTCGCTCAAGCCGCCATGGACGAGGATGTAATGCGCCATGTGCGCGCGGGCGCTGGACAGCCGCCAGTTATCGTAAATCTTCGACTTGTAAGGTCTGCCGTCGGTATGGCCTCGCACGACCACATTGCCCTGATGCCGCATGAGCAGTTGCGCAATCTTGTCCATCGCCGCGATGAGGCCCGGTCGAGGCTCGGCGGAGCCTATGGCGAACATCTCGAAATCGAACTGGTCCGTGAGGCTGATCAGCACGCCCTCGGGAGTCTGCGTGACCTGCACGCTGGGTATGGTGTTCGGGGGCAAGGTGGAGAACGCCTCTCGCAAAGCCGCCCTTATTTCGGCGGCGCCGTCGACGGCCTGCCCTTTATCTGGAGGCGTTTTTTCAGGCTCCTGCGCGCCGCCTTTTTCCATCTCGACGGGGGTTAGCTCGGCAGCTTTTCCAGACCCATCGTTTTCATCAGGCGCAATAGCATCAGCAGCGGTGTCAGCAACTCGCTCTGGCGCCCTCGGCGGCGACGGAGCGAAATCGGGGTCGAATGCATCCCGCAATGCCGCTCCCCCCTGCTGGCTTGCCTTCGCGTTCTTAACGGCGGCTTTATAGTTCTCCGCGAGCTTTGCGAGAATGCCGTACGGGTCTTCGAACAGCGCCTGCTCGGAGTGCTTCGGATCGGCCTCTGGCGCCTTTGGATCCGTCTCACGGCTGCTTGCTTTGCGCGAGCCTTTTTGCTCGTGAAGCGGCTCCTCCGCCAGAGTTTCGTGGACGCCTTTCGGCCCGGGGATATTGTCGGTGAGTTTGATCGGATTGAAGTAGGTTGCGATCTGGCCAATGGTTTTGTTGTCGGCCGTATTGATCAGCCACATGACGAGGAAAAAGGCCATCATGGCGGTCATGAAGTCCGCATAGGCGATTTTCCAGATTCCGCCGTGGGGGGGATGATCCTCCTCATGGCCGCGGCGGCGGACGATCACGATCTCCGGCGCCCTCGTGTCTTCGCCGCCAAAGCTCATGTCATCGCCTCTCTGATCTGCGCCACCCATCGCCCGATGCAGGTTTCGATCACGCTGTCGTCGACCTTGATCTCGACATCGCACGTCTCCGCCGGCTTCAGCGTGAGCCGAGCCTTGTCGTCGGGGAGATGCTGTTTGAC
>JBGSLP010000119.1:0-5257 GCA_041740655.1 Alphaproteobacteria bacterium | reverse complement strand
GAACGCAATTCGAGTCCATGCCTATGGCGGGCCTGAAGCGCTGCGCTGGGAGACGGTCGATGTCGGCGAACCAGGGCCGGGCGAGGTGAAAATCCGCCATCACGCGGTCGGCCTCAATTACATCGACGTTTATCACCGCACAGGATTTTATCCCCAGCCAGCGCTACCCTTTACGCCGGGAACGGAAGGCTCCGGCGAGGTCATATCCGTAGGCGACGGCGTTACGGATTTGGCCGTCGGCGATCGCGTGGCTTATGCGGGGCCAGTCGGCGCCTATTCCGAAGAGCGCCTAATCGCCGCCGACCGTCTCGTAAAGCTGAACGCCGGCATCGAATACTCAACGGCCGCCGCCATGATGCTGCAGGGCATGACGGTCGAATATCTCCTTAACCGCACCTACAAGGTCGGCCCCGGCACGACGATGTTGCTGCACGCGGCTGCGGGCGGCGTCGGCCTCATCGCCTGCCAATGGGCAAAGCATCTGGGCGCAACGATCATCGGCACGGTGTCATCCGAGGAAAAAGCCGCGCTCGCCCGGGCAAACGGGTGCACGCAAACGATCATCTATACGCAGGAGGATTTCGTTGCCCGCGTGAAGGAAATCACCGGGGGCGCCGGGGTGGACGTGGTTTATGATTCCATCGGCAAGGACACGTTTCCGAAGTCGCTGGAGTGCCTAAAGCCGCTGGGCTTGTGGGTATCCTTTGGCAATGCTTCCGGCGCGGTGCCGCCCATGGATGTCGGCATGCTCTCCAAAAAGGGCTCGCTATTCGTGACGCGGCCGACCCTTGCCACCTACACGGGCAAGCGCTCCGATCTGGTCGCATCCGCAATGGCTGTGATGGGCATGATCGAGGCTGGCGTCGTCAGAATCTCGATCAATCAGACCTATGCACTGCGTGACGCGGAAACCGCCCACCGCGACCTCGAAGCCCGGAAAACAACCGGCTCGACGATTTTTACGGTGTAAGCGTCAAGTTTTTCGCGATCGTCTCGAAACGGCGGTCGCGTTTACCAAAAATTCGTCAGTGCCCGGCATGATGCAACTCAAGATTGAAATGACGCTAGCTTTCAGCGTCTTACATGGCGGAGTTACGTTATGGGTTCTGTTCAGAGCGGGTGCGCGGGCGCTGACGTCGCCTTTGCCAACCCCAACGCTTTTTTCACGCTCGGCGTCCGTTACGCGACCGGGCGCGACGTTGAATATGACGTCATCGCGGCGCATAAATGGTTCAACATCGCGGCCTCCCTCGGCCATGTCGAGGCGCGCGAGCATCGGAGCGATCTGGCGCACGAAATGACTGTGCGTGAGGTTGCGGAAGCGCAGAGGCAGGCGCGTGTGTGGCTTGCGAACCGTCAGGCAAAGCCTGCGTCAGCGCCGGTGAAACGGCCGACGCAGACCAGCGGGGCGGATTTGCTGGTTAAATCGCTCAAGGCCTACAAAAAGCAGCACAGCCGGGCCGTGTTCGACTGGTCTCACTGATCAGCACTCTTTCAGCCCGGAGCCGAGGCAGCGCCACGTCTTCTTCGCGACGTCGCCCACCGCCTGACCAGTGTCTTTGATGGCTTCGCCGACCGTTTGCCCGGCCTCGCCGATTTTCTCGCCCGTCTTTTTGACAGTCTCGCCAGATTGCGCAACGGCGTCTTTGGTCATATCCACCAACGTCGGCGGCTTTTCACTGGTTTCTGTCTGCTGAGGCTGGCCCGGCTCGTTTTGTGGCGCGACAATCGCTGTTTCCACATCGTCAGCGACGTAAGATTTGAGCTGCCCCTGACACTCCTGCGTTTTCACGGCGGCGCAGGAGGCGTGATTGTGCTCCTCCGCAATCTGCCGCATGCAGAACATTGAGGATGCGCGAACCGCGCCGCCCGACGCATCCGAAACCGAACACGCATAAGTCTGATCCGGCCCCGAACATACGACGCATACCGGCTCAGCACGCGCGGCAGCGGCGAAGATTACGGCGGCAATCGCCGTATAAGCAAAACGCATGACTATTTTCATGGCCGCACCTTAGCGCCCCATGCGCCGCCGCGCCACCCGCTTTCGCACCAAGCGGGAACAGCCGCTATTAACCGACCAGTTTTGCCACGGTAGCCAGCTCATCCGCCTCGCTGGCGGGCTTGTCCCATCTGATGCGGTTGATGCGGGGGAAGCGGAGGGCGACGCCGGATTTGTGGCGCGTCGAGGCCTGCGCCGCGTCGAACGCCACCTCCAGCACAAGCGCTTTTTCCACCTCCGCAACCGGGCCGAACCGCGCTGTCGTATGGTTGCGCACCCATTTGTCGAGCTGCTTCAACTCTTCATCGGTGAAGCCGAAATACGCCTTACCGACCGGCAACAGCTGGCCGTCGCGCCAGCAGCCGAAGGTGAAATCGGAGAAAAACGACGAGCGCCGCCCCGTGCCGCGCTGGGCGTACATCAGCACCGCGTCGATGATGAGCGGGTCCTTTTTCCATTTCCACCACAGGTTTTTAGGGCGGCCGGGAATATAAGCGCTGTCGCGGCGCTTGAGCATCAGCCCCTCTATGAAGGTGTCGCGGCTCGCCACGGTCTGGCGCAGCGCGGCAAGGCTATCCGGCCCGTCGAACGCCAGCATCTCCGACAGCTCAAGCCCGGCGCGCGGCTCGGCGGCGAGCCATTTCTCAAGCCGGGCGCGGCGCTCGGACAGCGGCTGCGGGCGCAAATCCTCGCCATCCTGCATCAGCAGATCGTAGACGACAACATAGGCGGGGGCAGCTTCCATGAGTTTGGGCGTCGGGTCTTTGCGGTTCAGCCGCTGCTGCAGGTCGTTGAACGAGCCGAGGCCGTCAGCCGTTTTCACCAGCAGTTCGCCGTCGAGCACGGCGTGGAAATCGGCGCGCGCAAGCACATCCGGAAAGGCGCGGCCGATATCGTCGCCGGTGCGCGAGTAAAGCGCGCGGCCAAGCGGCCCGGACACGATCTGCACGCGTATGCCGTCGAATTTCCACTCCGCTTGATAGTCGGCAGGCGTGATGCTGGCGAGGTCCCCATCCTCTAGCGGGTGAGCGAGCATGACGGGGTGAAACGAGAGCTTGGCGCTGGCGTCCGGCTTGTCCCCGCGCTTTTCAAGCCATGCGAACAGATCGGTATAGGGCGGCTCGACCGCATGCCACACCTCCTCGACCTCGTTCACCGCGACGCCGCCGAAATCCGCCAGCACCTGCTTCATGAACCGCGCGGAGATGCCGATGCGCAGCGTTGACGTGCCGAGCTTCAGCAGCGCCCAGCGCTGCGGCGTCGTCATGTTGTCCATAAGCACGGTCAGGTATTCGCGCACGGCGGGCTTGGAGCGCGTGGCGAATTCAGTGATTACCTCGGACAGCGGCGGCAGGCGGTTGAGGCGCACTGCGTTCTCGCTGACCGGCCAGAGATGCGCGGCGGTCTCCGACATCTCGCCCACATAATCGTAGGACATGTCGAACAGCGCCGGATCGACGCGGGCGGTGATGAGGTCGCGCACCAGCGAGCGCTTGAAAAACTCGAGGTTCAGCGCGCCCGCGATGACGGCGACGGCGAAACCGCGATCCGGGTCGGGTGTCTCCGCCAGATAGCGCTTCAGGATCGTCGCCTTGTCGAGATTGCCGTGCGTGAAATAGAGGCGGTCGAGCAGTTCGGCGAATGCTTGCATGAGCGTGAATGTAGGAGCTTCGAACTCTTTCGTCACGCCCATGCTTGACCGCAAATAACATGACAAGCAATGTTATGACTAAAACGAACACTCCCAAGGCGCGCATGACAAAGGCAAGACAAGATGAAGCGGAGCGATCCCGCAAGAAGGAAGCCGAGCAGGTAGCACGGTGGAAGTCGGAGAGACGCATTCAAATCGAGGTTGGCTTTGGGGCTGGTCCGCAGACAGCTTTGCTGATTAAGCCCGGCTCCGGCGAAAGCTTTCGAGACGCGGCTTCGGTGTGGGCACCAGAGATGGTAGTTGTACCGAGCGGAAGCTTTTTAATGGGGTCGCCTGAGCATGAAAGGGGACGATACGGCGAGGAAGGCCCGCAGCACGAAGTAACTATCCCCACGCCATTTGCGGTCGGCAGATACACTGTAACGTTTGCGGAGTGGGACGCTTACGCGGCGGACAGGGGAGTGCGCCACAAATCATTTGACGAGGAATTGGGACGCGGGCGTCACCCTGTAATCTTGGTGTCGTGGGAAGACGCGCAAGCCTATGTGACGTGGCTTTCGGCAAAAACTTGTAAGCAGTATCGGCTGCTATCAGAGTCAGAATGGGAGTATGCGTGCCGTGCTGGCACAAATACCGCTTATGCTTTTGGCAATAGAGTTAGCAAATCTGAAGCCCATTATTCAGCACAGAAGACGGTTGTAGTTGACGCATTCAAACCCAACCCATGGGGATTATATCAAATGCATGGGAATGTGTGGGAGTGGTGTGCCGATGTATGGAACGAGAGCTACAGCCTCAAGCCTCAAAGTTGTAAGTCCGATGCTGGCCCATGGAGTACCGGAGATAGCACTAGGCGCATCGTTCGCGGTGGTTCTTGCAACGATGGCCGACGGAACCTTCGCTCAGCCAGCCGCAACAGCGCAACGCTTGCAGCCCGCATCACCGATGTAGGCTTCCGGGTTGCACGGACTTTAAATTAGTTGCTACCTCATGCAGGTTAAGGACGAAACAGAACTTTGCCGTTGCCTTAATATCCCCAGCGTTGTTCGACGAGGTTGCCGAGCAATTCGGCGAATGTTTGCATAGTCATAATGTAGGCGCTTCACACCGCTCCGTCACCGCTAGATGACATTTCCTGGGTAATGGAGGTCAACAAAACTTGCTTACTTCCCAACAAAAACAACTCGACAAAAAGCCATACTGGGCCAATGAACGGCACCAAAAAAATTAGTAGAAAAAAGCCTGACTTATTACGATCATGACAGCGCAAGAGAGCGGCGTACAATATGTGCAAAGTGGAAATTACACTAAATATTATAGCCACATATTCATATGGGTAAGGAGGCCATTCCGCTGGGTTCGAAAAAGCTTTTTGATCTTGTATATAAAGGGCTGCAAAAAGGGCTTGAAGGATTAACATGTATAAAACTATGACTGATAAAAATCCCGTTCTATCAGTTCTGTGTTTTCTAAAAAAATTAGTGGTTTTATAGTATTTTAGCAGTTCAGTATCCTCGCGCGCGATCGACAAGGCAAGCGAGCGGTTCTCCGCGCCTTGTCGCCGCGACGGCCTTGGCGACGGAGCGCGCCACCGCCACGGGCTC
>JBGSLP010000118.1:0-8983 GCA_041740655.1 Alphaproteobacteria bacterium | reverse complement strand
GCAAAGTCGATAGGGTCAAGCAACAGCGGCGGGAATCCGCCCTCACGCGTCATGTCGGCAAGGATACGGCGGACGAACGGGAACAGGAGCGCAGGGCATTCAACATAGAGGAACGGCTGAACCGCATCCTTTGGCAGGTTTTTGAGCCTGAAGGCGCCTGCGTAAAGTAACTCGACGTTGTAGAGGAAGCCTTCATCGCTTTGAGCCTCGCCCTCAACTTTGAGAGCGACCTCGTACGTTTCTTCGTTCATCGTTTTCACGATGACATTGAAGTTGATCTTCAGATTAGGATTCTTGATCTGACCGCTCAGGACATCCGGCGCATTCGGATTTTCGAATGACAGGTCTTTGATATACTGGCCGAGAACATTGACCTGAGGCTGAGTATTCTGTGATGGGTCGGCCGTTCCGGAGCCGTTTTTCTGCGTAGTCTTGACCATTAAAAACTCCTGAGCGGTATGAGCCGGCGATGCTGATTCTTGTAAAAATGGGTGCCGCATTCGCTATCATGACATCCGCAATCCGCGCAACATCGCCACGATCACTTACGCACTTCGATAAAATACGCTAAACTGGCGATCGCTTATATACGTGACGTCGTAAAAGCTCGCATTCATGGATGTGAGCGCTTATATCCACCACATCTGTTTAATTTGACCCTCGTTCACGAAAAAGCTGCATCTGATGGATGATACCCTCGACATTACAACTCTGCTGTTTTTGATCGTCGCTGTGATTGTGTTTATCAGGTTGCGCAGCGTTCTCGGGCGCCGAACCGGCAACGAGCGTCCGCGTCTCGACCCCTATGCTGCGCCGGGCGGAACCAACCCCGCCGCCAAGGAAAACGTGGTGACGCTGCCGCGCGCCGAGCAGCGCAAGCCCAAGGACGACGGAGAATTTGTGGAGAGTTTTGAAAATCGCCTGCGCAATATCGCGCCCAAAGGCAGCGATCTGGCAAAGAAGCTCGAAACCATCGCGCGCGTCGATAACGACTTCGATCCAACGCAATTCCTGAACGGCGCCAAGGCGGCGTATGAGATGATCGTAACGGCTTTCGCCGAGGGCAATCGCAAAGTGCTCAAGAACCTGTTGAGCCGGGAAGTGAATGACAGCTTTACGGGCGTTCTGAACGAGCGCGAAAAGAACGGCGAACTGGTCGAGTTCAAGTTTGTGGGCATCAGCAAGGCCGATATTCTAGATGCGGAGTTAAACGGCAGGGTCGCCCAGATTACCCTAAAGTTCGTGAGCGAGCTGATTTCGGCGACGCGCGACCGGGACGGGGAGGTCGTAGACGGCGATCCGAAAAAGGTCCGGGATGTCATCGACATCTGGACATTCTCCCGCGATCTGTCATCGCGCGATCCGAACTGGAAACTGATCGCCACGGAAACCGCGAACTGATGCTATGGCGCTCTGGCAGTGGCAGCATGGCGCGCAGTCTGAAAAGGCGGCATCGTTTATAAGTCCAGTCGGTTTCGACAGCCTTCCTGGCTGGGAGACCGACCGCCACGCCGAAGCCCTGATCGCCTTTCGGAAATCTGTTAATCAACCGAGAGTATTAGCAGAGTTAGCTCGACTTAAGGAGGCCGCACTAGAGTGCCGTCCCTCTCAGGCTAAGTCGTTTTTTGAGAACTTTTTCACGCCTTTCGCCGCCGATCCGCCTGAGCGCGGGCTTCTCACCGGATATTTCGAGCCGGAACTGGAAGCGGATTATCGGCCAACCGATCACTGCTCCCATCCAATTTATGGGCGGCCTTCCGACCTCGTTCTTGCCAAGCCGGGAGACGCGATTTCTGAACGCGATCCTCCGCTAACGGCCGGGCGGCTGGCTGATGGCGAGTTTCTCCCTTACTTCACGCGGGCGGAAATTGACGACGGCGCACTTCGAGATCGGAACCTTGAAATCGCATACGCCGCCGATGCGATAGACCTGTTCGTGATGCACGTGCAGGGCGGGGGCGTACTGAAACTGCCGCAGGGCCAGCGCCGGGTCACCTTTGCGGGCAAGAACGGCCACCCGTATACCTCGATAGCGAAAACGCTTATTGCGCGCGGCGAGCTTGATGCCAACGCCGCGACGCTGGATAGATTGCTGGCGTGGATGCGCGCGGATACCGCTCGGGCGCGCGTGTTGATGCAGGAAAATCAGTCCTATATCTTTTTCGATATGCTGCCAGAGGGTGAAACTGCGCCGCGTGGCTCGCTTGGCGCTCCGCTGACGGCAGGCAGGAGCCTGGCCGTGGATCCCGGCTACCACACGCTGGGCTTGCCGATCTGGGTGAATGCGCCTGACCTCGAGTTCGAGGGAGCGCCGTTTGCCCGGCTGATGATTGCGCAGGATACAGGCTCGGCCATACGCGGCGCTGCGCGTGGCGATATATTTTGCGGCACGGGCGCCCAGGCGGGGCTGGTCGCTGGCCGTATCAAGCATGGATGCCAGTTTTTCGCCTTAGCCCCAAAGCCGGATTGAGCTGTGGTCATGAGCGAAGTCGATCGCCGCCGTTCAAGAACGCTGAATGAAGAGGAAGCGGCGCTGTGGGAATACGCCATGCGCGGCACGAAAAGCCTGCGCCCGCGCGCCAAGCTGGAAGGTCCCGAGCACGGGGCGGATGACGAACTATCACCGCAACCCGTCGAAAAACCTTCAGCCGTCAATATGGCGGCGCAGACCGCCGCGCCACGCAACGTCAAACCCAAACCCGCCGCGCCTGACATCGCAACCCTGGATCGCCGACAGACGCGGCTCATCTCGAACGGCCGCGCCACGATCGACGCAAGGCTCGACCTTCACGGCATGCGTCAGCACGAGGCTCACGCCGCCCTGAAATCGTTTCTCTATTCGGCGCAGGCGCGGGGCGCGCGGGTCGTGCTCGTCATAACTGGCAAGGGCGGGCGCCGGAAAACGCAGGAGCGCGAGTTTTTCCCCTACTCCGACGAGGAACCGGGCGTCCTCAAAAGGCTGACGCCGCGCTGGCTGCAAGACCCTGAGCTGCGTCACATCGTTGTCAGCTTCGGCGCGTCGGGCATTCAACATGGCGGCGATGGCGCGCTTTATGTGCGCCTGCGCAAGCCGCGCTAGACGCGTTTAGCGGCGGACATGTTTTCGCCGATCTAGCCGCCTAAATAGCAGGCTCTTGCCAAGCAAAAATCAATAACAGGATCCACTAACATGAAAACAATCATTCGCGCAGCCGTGTCGGCGCTCGCTTTGGCAACGCTCGTTCCATCCATCGCCTCCGCTGAGCAGTGGGAGCTTCTGGGTTCCCGCGAAGTTTCGCTCGACGCCGAGCGCGACGAGATCAAGGTCGGCCGCAAAGACGGCAAGTTCAAGAAAATCCAGCTTCGCGTTCGTGGCAACGATGTCGAAGTGCTCGATCTCAAGGTGGTTTACGGCAACGGCCGCGTCGACGATATCCGCGTTCGCCAAAACATCCGCCAGGGCGGCGAGACGCGCGGCCTTGACCTGAAAGGCGACAACCGCGTCATCGACCGTATCGTGATGGCGTATAAGCGCCCAGCCAACGGCAAGGGTAAAGCGACCGTAGAAGTTTACGGCAAGTAAGATTTGCCTCAAATTTGACGGTAAGGCCGCCATCGCTGATGGCGGCCTTATTTTTTGCCTCGACGACCGGTCTCGCGTTGACCTCAGGCGCATCTGACTGTATGCGTTTGGTCTGGCGTCGGCGAGGTCAACCGCCGCGCCCTAACCGCTGGCTAAGGCAAATTTAAAAGATTTGGCAGCAAAGTCTGTGGGCCGACCGCAGCGCCGACAAGCCGCGACAAAGAAGATGAGGAATGAGCCATGTACGCTGTCATCAAGACAGGCGGTAAACAATACCGTGTCGCGCCTGAAGACGTATTAACGATTGAGAAACTGGCCGGAGAGCCCGGCGACATTATCGAGTTCGGCGAAGTGCTGATGCACGGCGCGGACGGCGACCCGCAAATCGGAGCGCCATTCATTTCCGGCGCCATGGTTTCTGCCGAGGTTGTCGAGCAGGGCCGCGCCGACAAGATTATCATTTTCAAGAAGAAGCGCCGCCAGAACTACCGTCGGCGCAATGGCCACCGCCAGGACATCACCACGGTGCGCATTCTTGAAATTCTGACCGACGGCAAGAAGGCGAAAAAATCAGCCGCGCCAAAAGCAAAGGCCGAGTCGCCGACAGACATTTCGGCTGAAAAACCAAAGGCAAAGGCCAAAAAGGCGCAGGCGTCCGATCAACCTGCCGACGCCTCTGACACAAAACCCAAGGCGGCGAAGAAGCCAGCCAAGAAATCTGACGAATAGGAGCACCAATCCATGGCAACCAAAAAGGCAGGCGGCTCGTCACGGAACGGTCGCGACTCAGCCGGGCGGAGACTGGGCGTAAAAAAGTCCGGCGGCTCGCACGTCATTCCGGGCAACATCATCGTGCGCCAGCGCGGCACCACATGGCACCCTGGCGATAATGTGGGCATGGGCGTCGATCACACGCTGTTCGCGAAAGCGGAAGGCGTGGTCGAGTTTCGCGAAAAGCGCGGCGGCCGCACTTACATTTCGGTGGTTCCAGCAGAAACCGAAAAAGCCTAAGCGCATCCGGGTTTGATTTCGATTTGGAAGCTCGCGGGCGATCTCGCGAGCTTTTCCGTTTGAGTGAAGCGGAGCAGGGTTTTGCCGCAACCGGTGTTGATGACCAAGAGACTGATCCTGCGCCCGTTTCGCAGCGGCGACGCGGTCATCATCGCGCGTCTCGCAAATCATCGATCCATCGCGGAAATGACCGCCACTATCCGCTATCCATATCCAGCCATCGATGCGGTTCGTTACGTCCGTAGAATGGTGACGCGCCCGAACGACGACATAGGCCCGTTTTTGATCACGCTTAAAAATAATCCGCGTTATGCGGTTGGCGCCGCCGGTCTACACGAAGGCAAGAATAACCACATAATCGGTTACTGGGTTGGGGCGGCGTATCGTAGACGTGGCTACGTCGGTGAAGCGGCGCGAGCGCTGGCGCAATATGGTTTTGAGACCTTGGAGTTGCCCGTTATCGAAATTGCATGTCGCACGCATAACCTCGCGTCGAAGCGTATTATTGAAAGGCTTGGCGGGCGCAGGCCAAAGTTGCGCATGGATTGGTCGCGCATGGGCAACCGTTATGTACCCACGCTAGTTTACGACGTAACCTACATGGATTTTCTCCGCGCCGACCAATCTGGAGGCCGCCGATGATCGTGCTTATCATTGGCGTTGTCCTGCTCGCTTTGGCGGCGGTGCTCCCGCAGATGTGGGTCCGGGGCACCATGCGCCGCCACAGCGTTGACCGCTCCGACCTCGGCGGCACGGGCGGGGAACTGGCGCGTTACGCACTGGACGAAATGAAGCTCAACCATGTGGGCGTCGAGGAAACCGAACTTGGCGACCACTACGACCCCGAAACCAAAACCGTCCGCCTTTCGCGCGATAATTTCGGCGGCCGCTCGGTGACGGCGATTGCGGTCGCGGCGCACGAAGTCGGCCACGCGATGCAGGACGCTATCGACTATCGCCCGTTTCGCGCACGCACCGCAATCGCGCGACAGGCCATATGGGTGCAGCGCCTCGGTTCGGTTGTCATGCTGCTGGCACCGGTCATGGCGGCGATTGTGCGTCATCCGGCGGGGATCGTGCTGGAGCTTCTGGCAGGTCTGGCTATTTTGAGCATGAGCGTGGTCATGCATCTCGCAACGCTGCCGGTGGAGTTCGACGCCAGCTATAAGCGCGCCCTGCCTCTGCTGGAGGCGGGAAACTTCCTGCCGCCGGAGGATATGCCCGCCGCCCGCGAGATATTACACGCCGCAGCCTTTACATATGTCGCCGCCGCGCTCATGACTTTAGTGAACGTATTTTACTGGCTCCGCGTGCTGCGGCTTTAGCACGACGCCTGACAGGTCCCGATTGTGAAAATTCAAACTGCACAAAAGAAAACTGCGCCGAAGGTTGGCTTTGTCAGCCTTGGCTGCGCCAAGGCGCTGGTCGACAGCGAGCGCATCATCACGCGGCTGACAGCGGAAGGCTACGCGATTGAGCCCAGCTATGATGGCGCTGACGTGGTGGTCGTTAACACCTGCGGATTTCTCGATAGCGCCAAGGCCGAAAGTCTCGAAGCCATTGGCGAGGCCATGGCGCAAAACGGGCGCGTTATCGTGACCGGCTGTTTCGGCCTCGACCGGAAAGTGCGCGAGACTTACCCAGACGTGCTCGCCGTAACCGGCCCGCACCAGTATGACGCCGTGATGGACGCCGTTCACACCGCCGCGCCCGCGCCGCACGCGCCTTATCTAGAACTCGTGCCGCGCTCCGGCCTGCGATTGACGCCGCAGCATTACGCCTATCTGAAAATCTCCGAGGGCTGCAACAACAAGTGCTCGTTCTGCATCATCCCCGATTTGCGCGGCCGGCTCGCCAGTCGGCAGGCAGGCGATGTGATGCGGGAGGCGGAGGCGCTGGTCGAGGCCGGCGTGAGCGAGCTGCTCGTGGTCAGCCAGGACACGAGCGCGTATGGCGTCGACATCAGATATGCAGAGAGCGACTGGAATGGACAGCCGCTGAAGGCGCGCTTCACCGAGCTTTGCGAGGCGCTCGGCAATCTCGGCGTATGGGTGCGCCTGCATTATGTTTACCCCTATCCGCATGTTGATGAAGTCTTGCCATTGATGGCCGCAGGCAAAATTCTGCCGTATCTCGATATTCCATTCCAGCATGCGAGCCCGAATGTGCTGAAGGCCATGCGCCGACCTGCCGCCGCCGAGCAAACGCTGGAGCGCATCGCCCGCTGGCGTCAGATCGTGCCCGATCTGGCCATCCGCTCGACATTCATCGTCGGTTTCCCGGGGGAGACGGACGAGGATTTCGACATGCTGCTTGGCTGGCTGAAGGAAGCAAGGCTTACCCGCTTAGGGTGCTTCAAATATGAGAACGTCGAAGGCGCTCGATCCCGCGACTTGCCGGGCCATGTGCCGGACGAGGTGAAAGCCGAACGCCACCATCGCTTCATGGAAACACAGAAAGCGATCAGCGAAAGCGTTCTGGCGACGCGCGTAGGCCTGACGATGGACGTGCTGATCGACGAGGTCGATGAAGAGGGCGCGACCGGCCGGTCGGCATGGGATGCGCCCGAGATCGACGGGTGTGTTTTCCTCAACGGCGAAACCGATCTCGCCCCCGGCGATATGGCGAGGGTGACGATCGATTACGCAGATGAGTATGATTTATGGGGAAGTCTGGTCGCCGCAGAGCTTAAAGACGGCGAGCCAGTATAACTGCGGCGACAACCGCCAGCGCTGATAGCTTCACCGGATTTTCCCGGACAACTCGGGTAACTTCACGTTGCACATACTCGACATTATCAGGACTTGCGAGCTGGTTTAACGCGCCAGCCGGATCGCTCAGAAAGTCCGAGCTGTCGGAGTTCGATTTAACCGACATCGCATAATGCGTGATCAACCCGCCCGCCGCCAGAATAAGCGCGACGATAAATGCCGCTGCTGCTGGACCGCGCGAAGGACTAAGACCGTAGAAAATCGCGATGCTTATGAAGATAATCGCGAGAAACATCAAGCCGCCAACAATCAGATTGCTGACCACATTGTGCATCGCGTCTTTAGCGGCGGAGGCGGCTCTCGCCGCGCCGAACGCTGATAACAGGGCGCCCCACATTCCACATTACCGGCTTAAAATTGCGCCAAAGATGAAGCCGACGCCGACAGCCACCGCAGCGGCAGTTAACGGGCTCTTGCGGATCGCTGCTTCGAGATCATGCATCTTCTCTTCGGCAACTTCTTTGGCGTCAGCAAGCTGATCCTGCGCCGCATTTTTCAGATCGCGCGCGCCGCTTTCGACGTCACGTTTCATGTCGCGGCCCATATCTTTGGCTTCACGGCCCATGTCTTTCGCGCGGTCTTTATAATCTTCAGCCATCGTATCTCTCCTTGAATTTGATTACCTGAAACGAACGTTGCCAACCTTCATAAGTTCCGCGGCGAAAGCCTAGCTGTGCATAGTTTTCGCTCGCGTATGGGCGCCGCGCGCCGACTCAATTCTATTGCCGCCTATCTGTGTGGGGGGCGGGAATGGCGAACTTTAATACGCATCTGGCGGTGGGCGCCGTCGCTTCAGGTCTTGGCGCGACGATGACCATGGCGGCGGGCGTCGTGCCGCAAAATCAGTTGTTAACGCTGACAATGGCGGGGATCATCGGCTCCATATTGCCGGACATCGACCTGGAGAAAGCCACGCCAAGCCGAATGCTGTTTTCCGGCCTCGGGGTCGTATTCGCATTTATCGTGCTGTTTCAGTTCAAGAAGGAATACTCGATCGCGGAGTTGTGGGCGGTCTGGATCGGGGTTTACGTCTTTGTCGGATACGGCGTGTTCGCCATATTCCATCACCGCACCAAGCATCGCGGCGTATTTCACTCGGTGCTTGCCGGCGCGTTTTTCGCTGCGGCCACGGCAACCATTTTCGACCAGGCGTTCAATGAAGACCCGGTCGTCGCGTGGTTCGCAGGGCTGTTCGTTTTCGGCGGCTACATGGTGCATCTCGTGCTCGACGAGATTTACTCGGTCGATTTCGAGGGCAACACAATCAAGCGCTCGTTCGGTTCAGCGCTCAAGCTCATCGAACACCGCTCCATACGTGCGACTATGGCGATGACCGCTGCTTTCCTAATCGCCGCAATCGCCGCGCCGTCATCCGAGCGATTTTTCACCATCGTGTCGGCGCCGAATGTCTACTCGTTCCTGCAGAAGCGAATGCTCCCTGAGGATCGCTGGTTCGAGATGAAAACCGAACCCGTTGAAAAGCCCCCGGTTGAAACCGAGGCTAACGTGCTTCCGCAACTCGCGCCGATGACGCCTGTTGAGGACACTGCAAACGGGCGGATGCAGTAAAGGAATTACCCGCCCGAAAGTCGTCCGCCCGACGCAGGCGAGGCGTTCTGCGCCTCGCCTGAACCGCCGC
>JBGSLP010000117.1:0-22112 GCA_041740655.1 Alphaproteobacteria bacterium | reverse complement strand
GCGCTTGCCTCTCGGCTGAATTTATCCGATATATGGTTTGGGAGGTTGGCGGTGGACGTATCCCTCGCCAATCTGGTCAGGTCCGGAAGGAAGCAGCCACAACGAGTTTCGACGCGGGTCGCCGTCCAGCCTCCTACCATGATCGCAAACGGCTGGCGCCCGACCGAGCTTACCGCCGCGCCACGCACAAGCGAACTGATGAGCAAGAAAAAGCCCTCAAAGTCAGACGCTGAAAACGATGGCGGCGAAACCGTCGCCGAGGCGAAAGCGCCGTATCTCGTCCTCGCTCGCAAATACCGCCCGCGCACATTCGACGACCTGATCGGCCAGGAAGCCATGGTGAAAACGCTCACCAACGCTTTCGAGCTTGGCCGCATCGCACAGGCCTACATGCTGACCGGCGTCCGCGGCGTCGGCAAAACCACCACCGCCCGCATTCTCGCCCGCGCGCTCAACTACGCCAAGCCCGGCGTCATCGCGCCGACCATCGACATCGCGGAGCCGGGCGAGCATTGCCAGTCCATTCTCGAATCCCGTCACATGGACGTGGTGGAAATGGACGCCGCCTCGAACACTGGCATCGACGACATCCGCGAGATCATCGAATCCGCGAAATACATGCCCGCCTATGCGCGCTATAAAGTGTTCATCATCGACGAAGTGCACATGCTGTCGAAAGCGGCGTTCAACGGCCTGCTGAAAACGCTGGAAGAACCGCCCGCGCATGTGAAATTCATTTTCGCCACCACGGAAATCCGCAAGGTGCCGGTGACGGTGCTTTCGCGCTGCCAGCGCTTCGACCTGCGGCGCGTCGATGTGTCGGTGCTGAAGGCGCAGTTCGCCAAGATCGCCAAGGCTGAAGGACAGACCATCGACGACGAGGCGCTCACCATCATCGCGCGGCTGGCGGAGGGGTCGGTGCGCGATGGCCTGTCGCTGCTCGATCAGGCTTTTGCGCTGGCTGGCGGCAAGGTCAGCGCGGCGAATGTAAGGTCAATGACCGGCCTCGCCGACAGCGCGCGGGTTTACGACCTGCTCCAAATGATCTTCAAGGGCGATGTCGGCGCATCGCTGAAAACGTTCAGCGCGCTATATGACGCGGGCGCCGATCCCATCCAGTTGCTCACCGATCTGGCGGACGCCGTGCATGCGGTCTCGCGCATCAAGGCTGGCGGCGAGGATGCGGCAGGCGCAAGCCTCAGCGAAACGGAAAAGCAGCGCGCGGTTGCGTTGGCGCAAGCGCTGTCGATGCCGGTGCTCGCGCGGGCATGGCAAATGTTGCTGAAAGCGCTCGAGGAAACCGCGAAGGCTCCAAGAGTGCTGGCCGCCGCCGAAATGGCGATCATCAGGCTATGCTATGTGTCCGACCTGCCGCCGCCGAACGAACTGCTCAAGGGATATTATACCGCGCCGTCTGATGGGGCGAATCGCGAACAGGCGGCTGGCCAGACGCGCAGTTCCGAGCCGGTCGCCTCCGCGGCTCCCGAGATCGCTGCCGAGGTTGACGATGCGGACGAGCCTAGCGAGGATATTTCCGCGCCCACGGCCCCGCCGCCGCAGGCTCCGGCGAAGCTCGACAGTTTTGCCGCCGTGGTCGCGCTGGCCGCCGCCAAACGCGATATCAAGCTGCGCATGGCGCTGGAGGATTGCGCCAGCCTCGTGCGATTCGGGCCGGGCCATATTGAACTCAAGCTGCTGGCTAAGGCGCCGCAAAATCTGGCGCAGGAATTAAGTCGGAAATTGCAGGACTGGACTGGCGAGCGCTGGATGGTCTCGTTGACCGAGGCGCCGGGCGAGCGTCCACTTGGCGAAATCCGGCGCGAAGAGGAGGCACGCCTGCACGAGGAGGCTCGGCGGCACCCGTCCGTGCAGGCCGTTTTCCGCCATTTTCCGGATGCCGAGATAACCGCAGTTCGCGCTTTGCCCGCAGCGGTGGACGCTGGCGCCGTTCGCGATAAACCGCCTCAGAAAGTCGAACGCGAGCGCCAGTAGGATGACGCGGTTGGAATTACCTGCTGTCCGGACTATCTAGACAGCATAGCATTCATTCAAAAGGACCTGGCATGAAAGACCTTTTCGGCATGATGAAACAGGCCAAGGAGCTGCAAAGCAAAATGGCCGAGATGCAGGCTGAAGTCGAAAACATTCAGGCCACAGGGTCTGCGGGCGCCGGGCTTGTGTCCGTAACGGTGAATGGCAAGGGCTCCCTGCTTTCGTTGAAGATCGATCCGAGCCTCGGTAAGCCGGATGAAATCGAAATTCTGGAAGACCTCGTCATCGCCGCGCACGCCGACGCCAAGTCTAAGGTCGAAATCCAACTGGCCGACAAGATGCAATCCCTGACGGGCGGGCTTCAGTTGCCGCCCGGCATGAAACTGTTTTAGGCCGACCGGCCCGTGAGTTCGTCATCATGAGCCGCAAAGTCGCCGGGCCCGAGCTTGAGGCGCTTATCCAGCTTCTCGGGCGCCTTCCCGGTCTCGGGCCGCGATCGGCGCGCCGCGCTGCGCTTCATCTGGTCAAAAAGCGCGAGCAGCTTTTATCGCCGCTATCGCGCGCCATGGCGGACGTCGCCGAAAAGGTGAGCATCTGCCGGGCTTGCGGCAATCTTGACACCGTCCAGCCCTGCTCCATCTGCCGCGATCCTCGCCGCGACGCCACGCTCATTTGCGTGGTGGAGGAGGTCGGCGATCTCTGGGCGCTGGAGCGCGCTGGCGTCATCAATGGCCGCTATCATGTTCTGGGCGGCACGCTGTCGCCGCTGGACGGCGTCGGGCCGGAGGATCTAAATCTGTCGGGTTTGATGGAGCGCGCGCGGGAGGCGGGCGTGCGCGAGGTTCTGCTGGCGCTCAACGCGACCGTCGAGGGGCAATCGACCGCCCACTATATTTCCGCCGAACTGGAAAGCGCCGGCATTGTCGTTTCCCGGCTTGCGCATGGCGTACCGATTGGCGGCGAGCTTGACTATCTGGACGAGGGCACGCTGGCGGCGGCCATAAAGTCGCGTCGACCGGTGTGATCGGATTTTAGAAGTATTTCATTGAAATGGTGATGGATGTCGGTCCCGCCACCGTGAACTTGGCGTCTGCGAATTCTGGTTTGCCGTACAGCGTCGGGTTGTTTGAAATGCCGATACCGTCGCTGGGAATGGCCGTCGATACGCCAAACACTGTTTTCATGCCAATTTTGCCGTCGCCGTCCGCGTCGTGAAATAGCGAGACAGCATAGTTGCCGTCCGGCAAATCGTTGAAGGAAACGGATGCCCGCCCGCCGACGATTCTGGCGTTGGCTGTTTTCACCGGCGAACCTGCCGCACAGTCCGGATAGGCGCTAGGCCGAGATTTTTTTTCCGAGAAGACGCATAGCCGGATGACGCCGCTATCGCTTTTCACGCCCGCAATTCGGAGCGTCAGAGTCGCAGCTTCCGCCATAAGCGGCGTGACGCAAAATATGCATGCAATAAATGCTAGAGCGAAATGCATGTTGCTTCCTCAATAACCGTCTATTTCGTCGTTAGGCACTGCGTTTATCTACGCGTGAAATGCAGTTCGGCTTTAGCAATTTTCATGCCTGCGTCCCTATGACTTAGGCCCGCTTGACAGCGTTGCGGCAAACAAAATTAACCCCGTTACAGCACGCGTTTCGCATTTAAATACAGTCACTGATAAGCGATCCACTTGGCGAAAGCGCAAGCCGAAACCACACCTTATCGGGGTGGTCGCCAGCTTGCTCACAGCTCATCACCAAGCCTTCGCCTATAATTTGGCCTACACCGACGAACATGTGGTTCGGCGGCATCAACCCGAGCTTAAGTCTAGCCAGCATGCGGCTTTCGTGACATTCATATTGACCGTAAGAATCTGAACCGGACAAATATGCATTCATGACTGTTACGCTGCACAAAGGCGATCTGGCTGAAGGCGTCGATTTCGGCGCGACCGTCGCCATCGACACGGAAACTCTGGGTCTCAATCCGCATCGCGACCGATTATGCGTCGTGCAGCTTTCAGCGGGCGACGGTTCCGCGCATCTGGTTCAGTTCGAACGCGGAGAATATAACGCGCCGCGCCTCCAGCGATTGCTGACCGATCCATCCGTGCTGAAGATTTTTCATTTTGGCCGCTTCGATATTGCCGTAATGAGCCAATATCTGGAGGTTGTGACAGCGCCCGTTTACTGCACGAAAATAGCTTCGAAACTGGTCCGAAATTTCACGGACCGGCATGGATTGAAGGATTTATGCCGCGAGTTCCTCAGCGTCGATCTGTCGAAGCAGCAGCAAAGCTCGGACTGGGGCGCGCCGGAACTTTCGCCGGAGCAAATGGCCTATGCGGCCTCGGATGTGCTTCACCTTCATCGGCTAAAGGAAAAGCTCGACGCGCTTTTGCAGCGAGAGGGCCGGGAAGACATCGCCGCAGCCTGCTTCCAGTTTTTACCGACCCGCGCGAGGCTGGATTTGCTCGGCTGGGATGAAACGGATGTTTTCCATCACTAGCGCGTATAACCCCCAAGGACGGGACAGCTTTGCGTGAACGCACCGAAAGCGAATTGAGTTTTACGGCGAGCCAATGGCGATAACGACGCAACATCACGGCGCACCACCGCGCTTCGGTTCTATCGCGGTTGCGAGCGACCGGACGAAGGCCTTCCAGCAGGCCATTCGTCATAGCGCGCGCGTCAAGGTGCTGAAGGTGGCCCTGCCCGTGCTTGCCGTCTGCACATGCGCGCTTTACATCGTGCCGTCGCAGTGGAAAATCGAGGTTGCGGGCAACGAGGTCGTGCTTGATGCGGTCGACGTTTCGTCCGGCGACCTGAAAATGACCAATCCGCGCATCAAGGGCCAGAACAAGACCCAGGGCAAATACGATGTGCGGGCCGTCTCCGCCACGCAGACGATTGCCGATCCGGACACGCTCAATCTCAATGAAATCGACGCCGACGTGATCAACCAGAGCGGCGAGACGACCAAGCTGAAGGCTCCGGGCGGAATATATCGGTCGAAGCTTGAGGAGATGGTTTTTAACCAGGGCGTCGTGATCGAGCGCTCGTCCGGCCTGATCGCTCGGCTAAAATCCGCGAGCGCGTTCTTTGCAAAAAATCTTGTGACATCGAGAGAGCCGGTCGAGGTGCTGCTGCGCGAAAGTGTCATCCGCGCCAATTCGCTCGACCTTTACACCGACAAGTCGAACGCGGTTTTCACGGGCGATGTTTCCGTGCATCTGGTGCGCGAGGCGACCGACGCCGCAACGCCGCAGCCTGCGCCGGAAGCCGCCGTAACCAGCGTGGCGAGCTATCAGCTTGACCCAAAAAAGCCCATCGACATCACGTCGAACTCGCTTGAGGTCGACGATCTCAAAAAGCTGGCGATCTTCCGCCAGAACGTGAACGCCATCCAGGGCGAGTTCAACATCAAATCCGACGAGTTGCAGGTGTCATACGCCGCGACGGAGGCTGCTGCTGGCGCAGTTCAGACGCCCGGCGCCGCCGATATCAAATATATCGAGGCTCGCGGCAATGTTTTGGTCACATCGAAGGAAAACCAGACGGCGCGGGCGGACACAGCGATCTATGACGCCGCGACGCAGAAAATGACGCTATTCAACAATGTCACCGTGGCTCAGGACAAGAACGTCATCCAAAGCGACAGCGTCATTTTGGACGCCGCGTCCGGCAAAAGCTTCTTTCAGATGAACCTCGACAAGCGGCTGAAGGCGGTGTTCACGCCAAAGGGCGCAGCGGACCCGGCCGCACCTGTCAAAGTAGCGGCAAAGCCCCAGCCGGTGAAATCGGAAGCCGCGACAGCGCCCGGCGGGCTAATCGCCTCGGCCGACGCGAAAAAGCCCATCAATATCGAGGCCCGCTCACTTGAGGTGGACGACAAGAAGCAGGTCGCGTTCTTCCGCGAAAACGTCTCCGCAACGCAGGGCGATTTCAACATCCGCTCGAAGGAACTTGAGGTGGCTTACGCCACAGCGGGCGGCGCAAAGCCAGCATCCACGACCCAGAGCGCTGGTGACATAAAATCCATCATCGCCAGAGGGAAGGTGCTCGTGGTCTCTAAGGAACAGAACGCCAGCAGCGACAAGGCGGTGTTCGACGTGAAATCGCAAACCGTGACGCTGACCGAGAATGTGGTCGTCACCCAAGGGCAGAACATCATCAAGGGCGACAAGCTGATCATCGACGTCACGACCGGCAGAAGCACCTTCCAGATGAAGGAGAACAGCGGGCGAACTTCGGCGGTGTTCGAGGCCAAAGGCGGCATGCAATCTCTGGGTGGCGGCGACGCGAAGAAGGAAAAGAAGGGCGCGGAGAAGAAAGCAGCTCCGTGAGGTTTCGACGAGGGCCCGATCTAACGATCTAACCTGAAATGCAAGCACCCCGCAGCGTTTAATAACTGCAACTTTCAGGCCATTTCATTTTCAGCGCCGATGCGCTATCGTCATTCCAACAAGTTTGAGAACAGGCGTTCAAAGCTGTTCAGGGGGTGTTTCGTAGATGAGCATCATGGACCGGCCCAAGCCCAATCCCGCAGGAGGCCACCGCCCCGTGCAGCCCCAGCGTATGCAGCAGCCCGTCAATCCGCGACCGCCGGAACCTGTCCGTCAGCGCCGCGCACCGCAGACTGCGCATAATCGCCTCGTCGCCGAGAATGTGGTCAAAAGCTACAAGAAGCGAATGGTCGTCAAAGGCGTGAGCTTGTCGGTGGGTCGCGGTGAGTCTGTCGGTTTGCTCGGGCCTAACGGCGCTGGCAAGACTACGGTCTTTTATATGATTACGGGGCTTGTGGTTGCAGACCAAGGCAGCGTCATGATTGACGGCCACGATGTAACCCGCCTTCCGATGTATCGCCGCGCCCGCCTCGGCATTGGCTATCTGCCTCAGGAAGCGTCGATTTTTCGCGGGCTTTCCGTCGAGGACAATATTCGCGCGGTGCTCGAAGTGACTGAGCCGAGCAAGAAAGAGCGCGAAAAGCAGCTCGACTCGCTGCTGGACGAATTCAACATCACCAAACTCCGCAAGGCGCCGTCCATCGCGTTGTCCGGCGGTGAGCGCCGTCGATGCGAGATTGCCCGCGCGCTGGCGAGCCGCCCGTCCTACATGCTGCTCGACGAGCCATTTGCCGGCATCGACCCGATCGCGATCGGCGACATCCGCGCGCTCGTCCGCCACCTGACGCAACGCGGAATCGGCGTGCTGATCACCGACCACAATGTGCGGGAAACGCTAGAACTTATCGATCGAGCGTATATTATTTATGACGGGCAGGTGCTGACCGAGGGGACGCCTCAGGAAGTGATTGCGAACGAGGAAGTGCGGCGAGTTTACCTCGGCGACATGTTCAACAAGCCGTAAACGTTAGTTTTCGTGTGTTTTTGAAGGGATGACAGCGCTATGGCGCTTGGGGCGAGGTTACAACTTAGACAACGCCAGACCCTCATTGTTACGCCGCAATTGCAGCAGGCTATTAAACTCCTGCAACTGTCGAACCTAGACCTGCAAACTTTCGTGGAGCGGGAAGTCGAGCAAAATCCGTTTCTCGAACATGACGGGCCAAGCGACCAGGTCGTCGCGCCGGAGACCTTTACGGACGGTATATTCAAAAACGAGAACGCAGCGGAATCCGGGGCCGTTCCCGATCTCGCCACTGCGTTGAAAAACGATCTGACGGTCGAGGAAGCGTACAGCCCCGCCCATTCCGAAGACTGGGAGCCGGGTCAGGCTGAAGGCAATTGGGGATCGGCCTCGCAAAATCTGCGCAATGACGGCTTCAGCGACATATCAGATTTTGCCGACCTGATCGAGAAGCCGCGCGGACTTGGCGATCATCTGGCCGAGCAGCTAACGCTGGCCACGCGCGACCCGCAAATGCGGATGATCGGGCGGTATCTCATCGATCTGGTCGACGAGGCAGGCTACCTGCGCGCCGACCTTGAGGAGGTGGCGGAGCGTCTGGGCGCACCGCTAGCCCTGATGGACTCGACATTGTCGATGCTGCAAACTTTCGATCCCGCAGGCGTCGCCGCCAGAAATCTGGCGGAGTGCCTCGCGCTGCAACTGCGCGAAAAGGATCGCCTGGATCCGTATATGATGCGGGTGCTGGACAATCTCGATCTTGTGGGCGCACGGGATATCGCGAAACTTCGCCGCGTCACTGGCCTGAGCGTCGAGGATCTGAACGACGCCATCGCAGAGCTGAAATTGCTCAATCCAAAGCCCGGCCTGCAATTCGGCGTCGCTGCGATAAATCCGGTGACTCCCGACGTGTTTGTGCGCCGACGCAAAGGCGGAGGCTGGATCGTTGAAATTAATCAGGAAACCTTACCTAAGGTGCTGATAAACCAGACCTACTATGCCACCGTGTCTGGCTCGGTCAAATCCGATGTCGAAAAAAGCTATGTCGGCTCGTGCATGACGACGGCCAACTGGCTGGTCAAATCGCTCGACCAGCGTACGAAAACCATACTGAAGGTCGCGCAGGAAATCATCGCCCAGCAGGACGCATTCCTCGTGCATGGGGTGCGTTACATGCGGCCGCTCAATCTGCGCGACGTGGCTGAAAAGATTAAAATGCACGAATCCACGGTCAGCCGGGTAACGTCGAACAAATACATCGCGACCCCGCGCGGCATGTTCGAGTTGAAGTATTTTTTCACGTCTGCAATCCAAAGCTCGGGATATGGCGAGCAGCATTCCTCGGAAGCCGTGCGCGATCGCATCAGGCAGATGATCAACGCCGAGTGCCCGTCATCCATCCTGTCAGACGATCAGATCGTCAGCCTGCTACGCAAGGATGGCGTTGATATTGCGCGCCGCACGGTCGCCAAATATCGCGAGGCGATGCGTATCTCATCCTCCGTGCAGCGGCGGCGACAGAAACGCAGCGAAATGACGAGCAGCATGAGCGCCTAGAGGATCATGGGGCCGCTGCCGATCTTGAAAAGCAATGCGGCATATGTGCCCGTGTAAAAATTGACTCCTCATGCCGGTTCCACTAGGCTGATTTGAGAAATAGGCGATATGATTTGTAGCGCTATAACCCTGTTCGCAGGCGACATTCTTTCGTAGTCTTCAGCGATTGACTCTGCCATAACGCACAGCGCTTTAAGAACACATCCTGGCACATGACAATAAAAGTTAGCGGCAAAAACCTCGATCTTGGCGATGCTTTACGCGATTACGCGTTGGACCGTATCGATCAGGCTATAGAGAAATATTTCAACCGACCGGTGTCGGGGCAAGTTTTTATTGAAAAATCTCATGGGCAGTTTTCCACGAGTTGTTCTTTTCATCTGCACTCCGGTTTAGACGTTCAGACATCGGATAGCGCGGCCGACGCTTACGCCAGCGTCGATGGCGCGGCGGCGAAGCTTGAGAAGCAGTTGCGGCGTTACAAGCGGCGGCTGAAAAACCATCACGCGCATGCTCCATCGAAGGAACTTCAGATGGACGCCATGAATTATGTCATCGACAACCGTGAGCAGGACGAAGACGCAGAAATTGCCGAAGACCTTGCGCCGCCCATCATTGCCGAGCATCCAACAGCGATAAAACACTTGTCAGTCAGCGACGCAGTCATGCAACTCGATCTTAGCGACGATCCAGTCGTCGTTTTCAGAAACGCCAGTCACGGACAAATCAATTTCATTTATCGGCGATCCGACGGAAACATCGGCTGGATAGACCCAGCCCCGTCGTCCCTTAAAAAAGACGGAAATTGACCTCAAGGTTCGGATCAGGCGAATACATCGTGTGGGAAGACGAATGGATTTAGGCGACTTAATAACGCCCTACGGCATTATTCCAGCTTTGAAGGCTGGGAATAAAAAGCTCGTCCTTCACGAGCTTTCAGCCCATGCGGCGCAGCTTACCGGCCTTGACGAGCGAGATATCTTCAACACGCTGTTGCAGCGGGAGCGGCTGGGGTCCACCGGCGTCGGCAACGGGATCGCTATCCCGCACGGCAAGATAGCGTCGCTCGATCATATTGTTGGAATGTTCGCACGGCTCGAAGAGCCTGTCGATTTTGACGCGATAGACGATGAGCCAGTCGATCTGATTTTTCTGCTTCTGGCGCCTGAGGGCGCTGGCGCCGATCATCTTCGCGCCCTTGCCCGTATCTCACGCTTGCTGCGTGAACCCGGGTCTGTGGATAAGTTGCGCGGCTCGCATGACCGGGCCGCGCTTTATTCAGTGCTTACAGAACCTCTCGCCTCTCACGCGGCGTGAGGTTAGCCGACCACTCTAGTGGACGCTTACAGCCGCGAGATCGTTCTCTTTTACATTCGCAATGGCCGCGTTGAAGCTGTCTGTCAGAGCAAGCGGCGTGCCATCGGCCGTGTAAACCGCAAACAGATCAATTCCATCCGGAACGCCCGTCAATTGCGGGAACAACTTTTTGACGTCCATGGCCTTCAGGGGACGGATGTACGCAATCTCGCCATTGCCCAGAAGCGCGAGTTCGCTTGAGCTGATTGCATCGGCGGTAATGTCTTTGATTTCTTGATCCATCTTATCCTCCTAACGCGAACTCTGAGTATGCTACGAGGCAGTCGCGTTATCCTTGTGACCATACGTCACGATTTTAGTCTTTTTGCACAATTCCGATCTTGCGAGGGAATTGCTCCCTATCCGGCCTTTCAATCTCAATGACAAGCAATCCGCTTGCCAGTTCAGCGGAAACCACCTCAACGCCATCCGCAAGGATGAAAAGACGCTGAAATTGCCGGGTCGCTATTCCTCTGTGCAGGTAGGTGCGGGTTTTGTCGTCACTCTGTTTGCCGCTGACCATTAGTTGGTTAGCCTGAAGCGAAATGTCTAGCTCATCACGATTAAATCCCGCAACAGCGAGGGTAATACGCAATTTCTCGACGCTTCCCTCGCTCGCTTCCACCCGTTCAATATCGTAAGGCGGGTAGCCTTCGGGTTGCCTTTTGGAGAGGCGATCAAGCGCCTGCTCAATCCCGCCAAATCCGAGCAGCAGCGAGTTGCCGGTCAACGGAGGTCGTTTCATGATGCTGATGTCCTCGCCTAGAGCTACAGCGGGGCGCAAGATCGAGCAGCGCGCACCCATATCGCGCATATGGATCAGGGCTGTAAGTTTTCAACTGCGCATAGAGCCGCTCGCCCGCCAGTCGCCTAGAAATCGAGATTTGCGACATTCAGCGCATTCTGCTGAATAAAATCCCGACGCGGCTCCACGACATCACCCATCAGACGAGAGAAAATCTCGTCCGAATCATCCAGTTCGCCGGGCTTCACCTGCAACAGCGTGCGAGCGTTGACATCGAGCGTCGTTTCCCAGAGCTGCTCTGGGTTCATTTCGCCGAGGCCCTTATAGCGCTGCATCGTCACGCCCTTGCGTCCGGCGGCGTAGACCATTTCCAGCAGGCTGCGCGGCCCGTACACAGGGCTCGCGACGCCCTTGCGACGTAAGGTAGCCGCTGCGCCATAGACTTCCAGCAAATGAGCGGACAATTGGTCGAGTTTCCGCGCGTCCGCAGAGGCGATCAGCGCCTTGTCGATCACATGCGCTTCCTTCACGCCGCGAACTTCCCGCGTGAAGCTGAGACCGCCCTCCTCGTTGAGGTCGCCAACCCAGCCGCGCTCAGTCTCGTCGGACAGGGTATCAAGCCGCGCGGCGATTTTCTGCGCGAGCGAGCGCGCCTCCGCGTCGTCGACCAGAACGCGCGGGCTCAGTGCGCCCGCCACCGCCGCCTGCTCGACAATCTCGCGCGAATACCGGCTGTGCATGCCATCCAGCAGAACGCCGATGGACCGAGCCTTCTCTACCACCTGCTGAAGATCGTTCCCCGAAATTTCCTCGCCGTTGCCGAGTGTCAAAATCGCTTCGTCGATACCGCCCGCGATGAGGAAATCCTCGAACGCCCGCTGATCCTTCTGATAGCTTTCGGAGGCGCCGCGCTTCACCTTGTAGAGCGGCGGCTGCGCGATATAGAGGTAGCCCGCGTCGATCAGCGACGGCATCTGCCGGTGAAAAAATGTGAGCAGCAGTGTGCGAATATGCGCGCCGTCGACGTCGGCGTCGGTCATGATAATAATCTTGTGATACCGCAGCTTTCCGAGATCGAAGTCATCGCGCCCGATGCCGGTGCCGAGCGCCGTGATCAACGTGCCGATCTGCTCCGACCCCAGCATCTTGTCGAAGCGGGCGCGCTCGACGTTCAGAATTTTACCGCGCAACGGAAGCACGGCCTGAAATGCGCGGTCGCGACCCTGCTTGGCGGAGCCACCGGCGCTATCACCCTCGACGATGAACATTTCGGACTTGGCCGGATCGCGCTCCTGACAATCCGCCAGCTTGCCCGGCAGGCTTGCCATATCGAGCGCGCCCTTGCGGCGTGTGAGTTCGCGCGCCTTCCGCGCAGCCTCGCGCGCCATCGCGGCCTCGGCGATTTTTGCGATGATCAGCTTGGCCTCGGATGGATGCTCCTCGAACCACGCGCCCAGCGCGTCGGACATCGCCGACTCGACAACAGGGCGCACTTCGGATGAGACGAGCTTGTCCTTCGTCTGGCTCGAAAATTTCGGATCGGGCACTTTCACGGACAGAACGCACGTCAGCCCTTCGCGAGCGTCATCGCCGACAATCGCCACCTTGTCCTTCTTGGCGGTTCCGGCGACATAGGTGTTCACGGTGCGGGTCAACGCCGCGCGGAAACCGGCCATGTGCGTGCCACCATCGCGCTGGGGGATGTTGTTGGTGAAGCAGAGCACGGTTTCGTGGTAGCCGTCATTCCACCAGAGCGCCGCCTCGACACCGAGGCCGTTCTGCTCCGCCTTGATGTACACCGGCGCGCTGATGATCGGCGTGCGGGCGCGGTCGAGATACCGCACGAAAGCCTCAAGCCCGCCCTCATACATCAGTTCTTCACGCTTCGGCTCCACGCCGCGCAAATCCTCCAGGATGATGCGGACGCCGGAGTTGAGGAACGCGAGTTCGCGCAGGCGATGCTCAAGCGTCGCGTAATCGAAGTCGACCTTGGTGAAGGTTTCCGTCGATGGCATGAAGGTTACGCGGGTGCCCCGCTTGCCGTTGGCGTCGCCGACGACACGCAACGGGGCGACGGGGACGCCATGCTCGAACGAGATCACATGTTCCTTGTCCTCGCGCCAGATCGTGAGATCGAGACGCGATGACAGCGCGTTCACCACGGACACGCCGACGCCGTGCAGGCCGCCCGAAACCTTGTAGCTGCCGCCCTCCTCGTTGGCGAATTTGCCGCCTGCGTGAAGCTGGGTCATGATCACTTCGGCAGCGGAGACGCCCTCGCCCGTGTGAATGCCGGTCGGGATGCCGCGCCCGTTATCCTCGACGGTGACAGAACCGTCCGCGTTCAGCGTTACGCTCGACCGGTCGCAATAGCCCGCAAGCGCCTCGTCGATGGCGTTGTCGACGACCTCGTACACCATGTGGTGCAGGCCGGAGCCGTCATCCGTATCGCCGATATACATGCCCGGACGCTTACGCACAGCGTCGAGGCCCTTGAGGACTTTGATGGAGTCCGCGCCGTATTCGCCCGATGTCTCTTCGAGCCGTAACGCTTTACTCATTGAGCGCGCATCCTTCTCGCGGCGGAACCGTCTTGCAACGTTGCGCCGCTTTTAGCGACTTCGGCGGGCATGATCGCGCCGTCCGAAACATGAAAAAACTGGGCATGACCGTGAAGCGCTGCGAAGTCCGCCGGATCGGTTCCTGTCAGCCATGCCTGACTATCTAACGTAAAGATATCCTTGAATAAAGCCTCCCGGCGCCCCGCGTCCAGATGCGCCGCGATTTCATCCAGAAGAATGATCGGCGCCTCGCCGCCACGGGCGCTTTTCATGACCTCCGCCTGCGCCAGAACGAGACCGATTAGCAGCGCTTTCTGCTCGCCTGTGGAGCAGGACCTCGCGGGCATGCCCTTGGGGCCAAAGCCGACCGTCATGTCCGAGCAATGTGGCCCGGAAAGGGTGCGCCGCGCCGCCCGATCGCGCTGCCGACCATCGCCCAGCGTCCTAGCATAGCTATCCTCGATTTCGACGGCGGGAGTAAGGCGAACCGCATCCTCCAACTCGCCTTCCACGCGAACATCCGCCCACGGGAATGGCGCGGCCTTCTGCGCCTCGCGTCGCCCCTCGATCACGGCGCGCAACAATTCAACGGCATCGACTCGGGCGGCGGCGATGGCGACGGCATGTTCGGCCATCTGCCGCTCGTAGGCGTCGAACAGGCGCGCGTTGCTTTGGCCAAACTCCAGAAGCCTATTGCGCTGCCGCATGGCCAGTTCGAAGCGGGCCAACTGGCTGCGATGGCCCGGCGAGCAGATGCTGGTCAGGCGGTCAAGCAATTTGCGTCGCTCCGAGGCCGGGCCGGTGAACAGTCCGTCCATCGCTGGAATGAGCCAGGTGACGGCGATGACATCCCCCAAAGCGTTCGTGCTCGCGTGCTCCTCGCCATCGATTTTCACGAGGCGGCTGCGGCCCTTTTTGTCGCTCGCTGGCGCAAGGCCCGTGCCCGCTGAAATTAGCCTGCCGCCCGCATTGATCCGCGCCGAAACGCTCCACCCGCCTATAGCGCCTTGCCGGGCCCAGTCCGTAGCGTTCGCCCCGCGCAAACCTTTACCCGGGGCAAGCAGCGAGACCGCTTCCAGACAGTTGGTTTTGCCCGCGCCGTTCGCGCCGGTCACGACGACACATTGCGGCGTAACTTGCAGGGATGCGGAATGGATATTCCGGAAATCACTGATCGTCAGGCGCGCGACGCAGGCTTTAGCGGGAGCAGTCTCCATCAATAACTCAAAGTATTTGCGCGCCTGAGCGTGTGGCGCAGCGTGGTTGGTTTGGTCAAGCGCCAAGCCGGCTGGGAACTCAAACCCTCATCGGCATCAGGACATAGAGGGCCGCCGCATCGCTCGCATCCTGTATGACGGCTGGAGAACTTGGATCTGACAGCTTGAACTGCAATGTTTCGCTGCCGAACTGCGCAGATATGTCCAATAAATAGCGAGCATTGAAGCCGATTTCCAGTGGCGCTTCCGTATAAGAAACGTCCAATTCTTCCGTTGCGGAGCCTGAATCGGGGTTATTTACCGATAGCGTGAGTTTTTCGGCTCCGATATTCAGCTTTACTGCTCGACCTTTATCGCTGGAGAGCGTCGAAACCCTATCGACGGCGCTGACGAATTCAGCATTCGATATTTTCATGATCTTGTCGTTGTTGGCGGGAATGACGCGCGCATAGTCCGGGAACGACCCGTCGATGAGCTTGGAGGTCAGCACGATTTCGCCAGCCGAGAAGCGGATGCGGGAAGCCGATAGCTCAATCGCGACCGCGCCATCCTTGTCGGTGATCAGCTTGAGCGCCTCGACAACCGTTTTGCGCGGCACGATAACGCCGGGCATGCCCCTCGCCCCATCGGGCAGCGCCACGTCCATTTGCGCTAGGCGATGCCCGTCCGTCGCCACCGCGCGCAGTGCGGTGACGCCGCGCTGATCAACGGCGTGCAAATAGATGCCATGCAGGTAGTAGCGGCTGTCGTCCGACGAGATTGCGAAGCGCGTTTTCTCGATCAGTTTGCGCAGATCGCCTGCCGGGACTTCGAATTTATGCGTCATCTCGCTTTTGCCGAGATCGGGGAATTCATCGGCCGGGAGGGCTGCAAGCGAGAATTTGGCTTGTCCTGAGGTTAGCACAACGCGGGCGTCGCCCTCAGCGCGTGAGATTTCGATCCGCGCGGCGTCCGGGAGCTTGCGCACGATGTCGTGCAGCAGATGGGCTGATACAGTCGTGCCACCCTGAGTTTTGGTTTCGGCGTACAGCGTGTTGACGACCTCGATGTCAAGGTCGGTCGCGCGCAACTTAAGCCCCTCAGCGGCGGCCTGAATGAGCACGTTGGACAATATCGGAATTGTCCCCTTGCGCTCGACAACACCCGTGATGTGCTGGAGCGCTTTGAAAAAGACGCCTTTGTCCGTGACTAACCGCATATGCCCCTCTTTTTGCTTTTGCCCCTGGCCCGGGCTGGGCTGCCAGTGTTCCGTTTTCAGCAGGCGAACATAGCATGCCCTGTATGCGATAACACGCGATCAATAAGCGGTGCGCAAGCGCGGGGTTACGCGACAGGGTTGGTGTCAACAGGTATTTCAGCACGAAAAGATGCCCGAGCGCAAAGGCTCGGGCATGCTTGCCTCGCCGCCTGCCTTTGGCGGATTAATCGCGCAGCAAGCGCTTCAGCGTTTCGACCTCATCGCCTAGCGATGGGTCCTGACTGAGCAGTTCCTCGACCTTGCGTATCGCATGGAGAACGGTCGTATGATCGCGACCGCCAAAGCGGCGCCCGATTTCCGGCAGCGAGCGGGCAGTCAGCGTTTTCGCCAGATACATGCCAATCTGACGGGGACGAACGATGGAACGGTTGCGGCGGCTGGAGAGCAGATCGCCCCGCTGCACACCGAAATGCTTCGTCAGCACCCGCAGGATGTCGTCGATCTTGACGCGTTTGGGGTCCTTGCCGCGCACGAGGTCGGAGATGATCGTTTCGGCGGCCTCGATATTCACCTGCTGGCCGGTGAGCTGATAAGCGGCGGACAGTCTCGTCACGGCGCCCTCAAGTTCGCGGCCGCTTTCCGTGAGTTGCGAGGCGAGGAAATCCACCACCGCATCGGGGATCGCGAAGCCCGGCAGTTGTTCAGCGCGTTCTTGGGCGCGGCGCTTCAGGATTTTGAACCGCAGATCGTAATCCAGCGCGCCAAGTTCGGTGACCAGCCCGCCGGAGAGGCGAGACCGCATGCGGGCGTCGAAGCTTTCCAACCCCGTCGGCGCGCAATCCGAGGCCACGACAACCTGCTTGCCGCCGTCGATCAGTGAATTCAGCGTGTGACAGAATTCCTGCTGGAAGGTGCGCCCCTGCAGAAACTCCATATCGTCGATGAGCATCAGGTCGATGCCACGCAGCTTTTCTTTGAACGCCGGCGCATCTTTGGCTTGCAGGGCTTCCGCAAAGCTGTACATGAAACGCTCGGCCGTCAGGTAGAGAACCTTCGCACGCGGCTTGGCGCGCTTGACCTCCCACGCGATGGCGTGAAGCAGATGGGTTTTTCCCATCCCGACCTTGGAATGGATGTAGAGTGGATTGTAGCGTAGCGGCTGGCTGGCCACGGATTCGGTGATCTGCATGGCCGCCGCATAAGCGAAGCGGTTCGAGCCGCCTACAACGAACGAGCTGAACGTGAACCGATTGTCGAGGGGCGAGCCATCGAACCCATCGCAGCCGGTGCGGGTGTCGCGCGCCTTGTCATCTATGGCCGGATAAGCAGGCGGCGGCGTGAAATCCTGTCGTGCGGGAGACGCTTCCACAGCGCGCGGCTGGGCCGGCGTAAAGGCGGCGTGCGGTTGGCGCACCCGGAATTCCAGCTTGCTCGCGCCGTTCAGTTCCTCGTTGCAGCACGCCAGCAGGCGGTCGGAGTAATGCGACTGAAGCCAGTTGCGCAAAAACTTTGTCGGAACGGAGATTTGAACGATGCGGCCATCGTAAGCATCGAGTTCAACGCGCCCGAACCAGCTGGTGAACACATCCTCGCCCAGTTCGGCGCGAAGCCGAGACTGGATGCGACGCCATTTGTTTTCGATCGTTATTGTTTCTGCCGTTTCCATAATCGTACCCCGCTAATTACTTGGCGCAACGCGCACGTGATCATGTGGCCAGAATAACTGGCCACTGCCGCCTTTTCTGGCGACGCCGCTTCTAGGCGGCTTTGTCGAGTATGAGAGATTGTCCTTTTGTTCGCTTGAGCGCCTTGCCCTCGCTAGGGCGCTCAACGAATTCCAGTCTTTGCACGATAACAGCGCGAAGCCGCGCAACATTCGAGTGGGGCGTGCTCCCTACCTGAAGCCAAGACGACGGTAAAATGCTTCTTGGCGACGCCGACGTGAAGGCCATTTCAGGCCGTGTCGGCGCATTCCCGAATAGGTGGTCGGAAAAAATGGCGCTGCTGAGCGCGTGCGATAAAGATTGGCAGTAGAGGCGTTTGAGGCCGTCTCGCCAGTTGCCGTCCTGCGGGCCGCGCGACGAGGCGGACTGAGGCGCAAGTTTGGAAAGCCGAGCGGCATGGCGCTCGTATTTCAGCGGCTTCCGAGCGCGCGAAGGGCGGACTTTCATCGCGCTCCACGCTTCCCTTGCATCGCCGCACGCATAGCGGAATGTCTTGTCACTCGAAATCAATTTTTCCTCCTGCCTGCCAGAGCAACGTCAGCGGAAGCGGCATGTATTTACAATACAATACGCGCCAACATCATCTCCGCACAACAGAGCCTAACAACCTTGCACTGTATAGATCCAATAGGCCCATATATGCCTCCGGCAATAAGCCGCAAACCTAGAGGAACCCAACGCATTACAGGAACAAAAGCTTTGGAGGAAAATTCCTCCCGTTCGGATGAGGAGACTATACATTTGCAGCGCCCTTCACGCAACCCTGCGGCGGAGGAGGTGATCCCGCTCCGGCGGCTGAACGGCGATGACTGCGAAGGCGGGCAAATGCGCCTGAGTCGAGAGTCGCGCCGTAATCCTCTGAATCTGATGGCAAATCGGATCAAAGCGAAACAGTGCCCGAAATGTGGCGCGTCAATCTATTTTTGAAATAAGGCGACTTTTTTCCTTGATTATTTTATCGCCCATCGCTCAACCCTGGGTTGTTAATTGACGGCGCCGACCTAGCTCAATGATTTTGCTGCACATTGGGAGTTTTAGCAGCCTTGGACAACTTTTTCGGAAAGCTGAAATGTGTCAGTTTGGCAACAAGGTCGGGGCAGCGATAGTGCGGCAGTAAAATCGAAGCGTTTTGAAGGGAAGGGAAAGGCCGAGTGAGGCCATAAAACGCAAAAAACGCCGCAGCGAGGGCTACGGCGTCTAGAATCGGCTGAAATGAGAATGTCAGGCGGCGAGCGAGCGAATGCGGCTGCTAAGACGCGAGATTTTCCGCGACGCCGTATTCTTGTGCAGCACGCCCTTCTGCGCCGAGCGCATGATCTCAGGCTGGGCGTTACGCAGCGCCTCTGCAGCGGCCGCCTGATTGCCGGAGGCAATCGCCTCTTCGACCTTGCGAACGAAAGTCCGCATGCGGCTCCGACGAGCCTTGTTGATCGATGTGCGGCGCACCGCCCTGCGTGCAGCCTTTTTTGCCGATTTCGTATTTGCCATTCTATGCCTTCACGCGACGCGTAGCGATTGCGCTATCGCCGTCTGCCAAAAAATTTCGATATTGTGGTATAACGACGCGACATTACGCCGTCAACACTCCGTCTCATGGCGCCAGCCTGTGGTTTGTTGATATGACTGCCTGATCGGACGGGAATCGGCGGGTGAAGCGATGAAAATTCTGGTGACCGGGGCGGCCGGGTTTATCGGCGCGTATGTCGCAAAGGCTTTGCTGGCGCAGGGGCGCCATGTCATCGGCGTTGATAACCTGAATGATTACTACGATCCCGCGCTGAAAGAGGCGCGTCTCGCGCTGCTCACCGGTCAGCCCGGATTTGAGTTCATCAAGCTCGATATTGCCAGCCAGCAATCGATGGACGAGCTTTTTGCCGCACACCGCTTTGCCCGCGTTGTGCATCTGGCGGCGCAGGCCGGCGTGCGCTACTCCATTCAGCAACCGCACGCCTACATTCAGGCCAACATTACAGGCTTTCTCAATATTCTGGAAGGCTGTCGCCGGAGCGAGGTTGAACACCTCGTTTTTGCGTCGTCGAGTTCGGTCTACGGCGCAAACTCCAGAACGCCGTTCAGTGTAAACGATAGCGCCGACCATCCGGTCAGCCTTTATGGCGCGACAAAGAAGGCGAACGAGGTGATGGCGCACTCCTATGCGCATCTCTACGGATTTCCGACGACCGGGCTTCGCTTCTTCACGGTGTACGGGCCGTGGGGCCGCCCAGACATGTCGCCATTCATTTTCACGAGAAAAATCCTCTCTGGCGAGGTCATCGACGTGTTCAATTACGGCCAGCATCAGCGCGACTTCACCTACATCGACGATATTGTGGAGGGCGTCGTACAGACGCTGGCGCGGCCCGCGACGCCCGACGCGAAGTGGAACTCGGATGCGCCCAACCCGGCCTCCTCCTCGGCGCCATATCGGCTTTACAACATCGGCAACAACAACCCGGTCGAACTCATGCACTTTATCGCCTGCATCGAGAATGCGACCGGCAAGAAGGCGCGGATGAACATGCTGCCGATGCAACCGGGCGACGTGCTGACGACCTACGCGGATATCGACAGCCTTACGGCGCTGACCGGATTCAGGCCGTCAACGCCGATCGAAGCCGGGATCGAGCGGTTTGTCGGCTGGTACCGCGATTTCTACCGGGTATAGCGCTACGGCCTTGCCGCCCAATGCCCCCAGCGCATCGGAGCCAGATAATTCGCAGCGCGATAATGGCGCTCGGCGGTGTAAGGGCCGACAAACTCGCTCAGGTCTTCGGACGAGCGCACGAAAAATCCGTTTACGCCAAACGCATCGCAGCCAACAAGCGACATGCCTTGTTCGCAGCCCAGCAATTCCAGCGATTTGAGGCTTGCGCCATACCAGTTCGAGCCATCCCAGACCGCATCCTCCCGGTAGGGAACGACGAACTCGTAAGGCGCGGGGATCGAGGCGTTATATTCGATTGCGGCCACGCGCGGTTTGAACTCGGCCAGTGCTCGCCAGACATAATACGTGTTCATATCCACATCGACGGACAGATAGTCAAAGGTCGTCGGCGCGTTCGCATCGCGAAGCAACGCCGCGATATTTTCTTCTGTCACCATCGCTTCGATGAGCTTCAACCGTCCCGACTGGATCGGCTCGGCGAAATCGCGCCGGATCGCGGCGGCGTTGCCCGGGTCGCCCTCGACCCACACCCCGGACCAGCCAAGCGTGAGAAGCAGCCGCGTCGTGTTCTCGCGCCCGTCGCCGACGCCGATCTCGATAAAGGTTTTGTCGCGAACGCCGATCCGGCGCAAAATCTCCGCGATGACGCCATCTTCCGGCCCCTGGCTGAACATCTGCGTGTTGAAGCGGCAGAGTTCGCGCGGATCGGTGGTGAGCGCAAGGCGGGTCTGCGCCATCTCGAAGCGCGCCTCCGCCAGCATGCGCCAGAGGTCTTTTTGTGTGATGTTGCTCATTCAGCGGTGCTTGAACTGAGGCGCGCGCTTTTCCTCGAACGCGGCCATGCCCTCTTTCTGATCTTCGGTCGCGAACAGCGAATAGAATGCGCGCCGCTCGGCGAGCACGCCCTCGGCGAGCGTCGTCTCGAAGGCGCGGTTGACCACCTCCTTTGCAATCATGACTGCGGGAAGCGAATATCCGGCGATTTTCTCAGCGGCCTTCACCGCTTCCGCAACGAGGGCGTCACCGGGCACGACACGCGCAACTAGCCCGCAGCGCTCCGCCTCCGCCGCGTCCATCATCCGGCCGGTCAAAACCATGTCCATTGCCTTCGATTTGCCGACAAAGCGCGCGAGGCGCTGCGTGCCGCCAAGGCCCGGAATGACTCCCAGACCGATTTCGGGTTGCCCGAATTTAGCGGTGTCAGAGGCGATGATGAAATCGCACATCATGGCAAGTTCGCAGCCCCCGCCCAGCGCGAAGCCCGATACGGCGGCAATCACGGGCTTGCGAGCGCGGGAGACGCAATCCCAATCCGCGACGAAATCGGAGGCGATGACATCCGCGAAAGTCCGCCCGCGCATTTCCTTGATGTCGCCGCCCGCCGCAAACGCTTTTTCCGAACCGGTCAGCACAATGGCGCCAATCCCCGTGTCGGCATCGAAGCTCTTGAGAGCTAGGGAGAGTTCAGAGATGAGCGCTGAGGAAAGCGCATTCAGCGCCTCAGGCCGATTGAGCGTGATCAGCCCAACACGACCTCTCGTCTCGACAATGATAGTCTCATACGCCATGCTCGATCACCTGTGCTTCAGTTGCTGGGAATGTGCCCGAGATAGTCGTGACGGGCAAGAGCGGCTGAACTAGGCCGCGTCCAGCGCCTCACGGATGGCGAGCAGGTCGCGCCAGGCGAGGCGTTTGGCCGAGGGCGTGCGCAGCAGGTAGGCGGGGTGCAGCGTCGC